>NZ_JBFBIK010000147.1:0-16587 GCF_040685555.1 Sphaerisporangium sp. NPDC088356 | reverse complement strand
CCGGACACCACCGAAGTCATGAACCTCCGACGCGAGACGGCCACGTGAACTCCTTCGGGTAAGAGCGACTGTTCGTGCACGCCGCGCCCGCTGGAGGTGGTGTCGGTCAGAGCCCGGACGCTCGATCGGCGGTCGTCGCTGATCACGGCCTGAGCCGGGCAGGCCGGACGGCGATGAGCACGCGCCGCGTCACCAGGAAGAGCTCCACGGCCCTTTCCCTGCGGATCGGGCTCTATCTCGACAGAACGCCACCAGTAGACACGCAGCGGTGAATGTCATCGCCGAATTAACATCGGACCGCTTGCGAGCATCCTGACAGGATCTGACATGTGAACGCAATACTTGAATAATGCGGCGGAAACGTCGCGATGCTCCGTCGGAGAGAACACGCAGCTCAGCGCCCCGAAATGGATCGGTCTAGGGGAAAGGGGGATCATTCGCTCCCGAGGGGCGAACCAAAGACATCGGATCTCTCAGGCGCCGGCCATGCCCAGGGCGAGCCGGGAGGCCAGCCCGGTGTTCCTGCGGTAGCCGAGCTGGCGCACCGCCATCTCCAGCGCCTCGCGCTGGCCGACGAGGACCACCCAGGACCTCGCCCTGGTGACCAGCGTGTAGAGCAGCCTGCGGCGCAGCATGACGCCTCTGGCCTCGGCCACGATCGGCGCCACCACGAAGGGATACTCGCTGCCCTGGGCGCGGTGCACGCTGATCGCGTACGCGTGGGTCAGCTCGTCGAGCTCGTCGAAGGCGTACTCCACGCTCTCCCCGTCGTGGGTGCGGATCTCGACCAGCCGCTCCTGAGGGTTGACCGCCGTGACCGTGGCGGTCTCCCCGTTGAACACGCCCTTGTCGTAGTTGTTGCGGATCGGCATGACGCGGTCGCCCACCCTGAAGACCGACGGGCCCGACCAGTGCTCGGCCGCGCCCTCGCGCGGAGGGTTCAGCCGCTCCTGCAGCCTGCGGCCGAGCTCGGCGGCCCCTGTGGTGCCCTTGCGCATCGGGCACAGCACCTGGACCTGGTCGCTGCCGATGTTCTGCTTGCGGGGGATCGCCACTGTGGCCAGGTGGACCACCCGCTCGGCCACCCGGTCGGGATCGTCGAGCTCCTCGAACCAGAAGCCGCCCCGGCCCGGTAGCGCGGGCAGCTCGCCCGCCCGGATCCGGTGGGCGGCCTGCACGATGCCGCTGTCCTTCGCCTGCCGGAAGACGCGGGTCAGCCGGACGCGCGGGACCTCCCGCACGCGCAGCAGGTCGGCCAGCACGCTTCCGGGGCCGATGCTCGGGAGCTGGTCGCCGTCGCCGACGAGCAGCAGGTGGCTGCCCGCCGGGATCGCGGCCGTCAGCCGGGTGGCCAGCTGCAGGTCGAGCATCGACGCCTCGTCGACCACGATGAGATCGGCCTCGGCGGGGGAGTGCTGGAACAGCGTGCCCTCCTCCCGCTCGGGCTGCTGGGCGAGCAGCCGGTGCACGGTCATCGCGGGCAGGCCCGTCAGCTCCGACAGGCGCTTGGCCGCCTTGCCCGTCGGCGCGGTGAGCGTCACCGTGCCGCCCATCGCCCGCACGGTCGCCGCGACCACCCGCAGCGTGTGGCTCTTGCCGCAGCCCGGACCGCCGGTGAGGACGGAAAGGGTGCTGGTCAGGGCGAGGTTCACGGCGATCCGCTGGTCCTCGTCGAGCCCTTCGTCCTCGGTGAACGGGCGTTGCGGCAGCGTCGAGCGCGCTCGCCACAGCCGGGTCAGGTGCGCCGCCAGCGCGACCTCGCGGCTGTGCTGCTCCTTGGAGTACACCACCACCTGGCCCGGGTCGGCCGGCGACGCCTCGGCGACGACCCGGCGCTCGGCGACCAGCGCGTCGACGGCCCGGCGGATCGGCTCATCGTCCTGCTCGACCAGGCTCGCCGCCTGGGCGACGAGAACGGGCAGCGGCAGGAAACAGTGTCCGTCGCGGGCTGCCGCCGCCTCCAGCCTGTCGAGAACCGCCGCCTTGATGCGCCGCGGGCTGTTCTCCGGCACCCCCGATCGCAGCGCGATGCGGTCGGCGGTGTGGAAGGCGATGCCCCTGACCTGGCCGATCAGCCGGTACGGGTCGGAGACGAGGACGTCGTTGGAGTCGTTCCCGTACACCTGGTAGATCTTGGCCGCGAGCAGCGGGCTGATCCCGAAGCCCTGCAGGACGACCATCAGCGAGGCGACCGCCTTCTGCTCCGCCCATGCCTGGATGATCTGCGCCTGCCGCGCGGCGCCGATGTTGACGACCTCCGTGAGGCGCTCGGGCTCGGTGTCGATGACGGTGAGCGTCTCCTGGCCGAAATGGCTGACGATGGCGTGGGCGAGCCTCGGCCCGATGCCGCGGATCAGGCCCGAGCCGAGGTAGAGCCTGATGGCGCGCACGGTCGAGGGGACCACCCGCTCGCACCGCGTGACCACCAGGCGGCCGCCGTGGCGCGGGTGCTCCTCCCAGTCGCCGGAGAGACGCAACGTCTCGCCCGGCTGCACCCCGGCGAGCGCGCGGCCCGAGGCGACGAACCCGCTCAGCCCCTCGGCGCTCATGCGCGCGACCGTGTACTCGTCGTCGCGGACGAACACCAGCTGCTCGACGGACGCTTCCACATCGGTCAGGCACGGCTTCGCGAGCACGGTCACCGTATGCTCCCCGGCGTCATGTGCGGCATCTCACCGCAGGACCCTAGCGCGTGCCTGCGACAGTCCCGGAGGTCAGTGGCCGGCGGCCACCACTTCGGCCGGCCGTCCGGAAGTGGCGGAACTTCCTGGGAGGGGGTTCACCGCCGGCTGATGACCGAGTCGCCGACAGCGGCCTCGGTCTGTGCGACCAGTTCCCGCAGGGGCAGCGGAAGGGCGGACAGCGAGCTGGACAGGTACGCGGGGTTCTGTTCCCACAGGACGAGCCGGCCACCACCGGTCGCGGCGAGCAGTCCGAGCAGGACGCCGTCCTGAGGGTCGAGGGGCTGCCGGCGCCTGATCGCCAGGTTGAGGCGCCCGAGTGGCCACGCCGCCGTGTTCGCGTCGACCGGCGCTCGCCTCCGCACCAGGCGCCCGCTGGGCGGGCGCAGCAGCCCAGCGGTGGTCATCCGGGCCGCCACGCCGGCATATGCCGTACGCGCGAAGAACTGCAGCCAGATGCGGAACCGATGCGAGGGCTCGGCGACGATGTGGTCAAGGGCGCTCTGGGTGAGCGCGTCGCCGGTCGGCGCCGTGCCGAGGGGGGCGAGCCGTACCTGTCCCGCGGCCAGGCCTACGGTGACGCGCCCGGCCAGCATGAGCTCGCCCACGACGGCGGCGGCCAGCGCGAGCCCGGTCAGCCGGGGAGCCAGCCGCATTCGACCGGTTATGTCGTCATGCATGACAAAGAACAGGTCGTCGGCCAGTCGCAGGCCTGAGTGATCGACTTCAGCCACGAATGGCGATCGTATAACTGAATTATTGAATCTGTCATGAGTTGAATAAAGTTCTGGTCCGGATGAGACTCATGAGAATTCGGCGGGCCGGTCGCCGAGGCGGCGGGGCGGTGTGCCACCTGGTGGAGCGCGGCCTGCGGGCCCGACAATTCGGCCGGCCCCAAACCCGCTGTTCGCACGCCTGATAGATGGCCCGCCACCTGTCCGCCAATCCGTCGATCGGCGAGCGGGAATGCGGAACTCGCGGAATACGGAGCTCGACTCCGACGGCCCGGCACTGTGAAAGCATTAAGAGCCGGTAACGAATTGAACTCAACTGTTCTCGGCGAACTGAACCGAGGGTCCTAAGGCCCACGCATGCTATAAAGGGCGACGCTCCCGCTGAAGGGTGTACAGCGGGAGGTTCCCACCGGCACGGAATTCACCGGATCAATGCGGGGGCGCGGGACTGGCGGCGCGCCGCCCAGGTTCGCCGCCCCGAGACCGTCGCCCCGGGCGTCAGTTCTGGCGCGCCGCGATGGCCTCGAACTGGTCGGCGGCGGCGATGGTGGGCTCGTCGGCCAGCAGTGCTTCGCACAGCGGGGCGCTCAGGGCGAAGTCGGGCACGCCCGCGGCGGCCAGCGCCGCGACGTCCTCCCGGGAGCGCAGGCTCGCCGCGAGCACCCGCGTCCCCTCCCCGGGCAGCAACCGTGCGCCGGGTACGGAAACCTCTCGCGAGCCGGGTCCGGACGGCACCCGCGTGGCCGACCCGGACAGGATCCGATGCATCTGGATCGTCTCGGCCACGCCGTCGCGGCCCTGGTCGGTCATCCGGCCGACGTACGGGGCGATGAAACGAGCCCCGGCGGCGTCCGCGAGCAGCGCCTGCGTCGCGTGGTGCACGGCGGTGACCAGAACGGGCACGTCCTCCTCCGCGAGGACACGCGCGGCGGCCAGTCCCTCCCGCGTGGCGGGGATCTTCACGATCGCCTCAGGTCCGAGATCCCGGATCCACCTGCCCGCCGCGAGGATCTCCCCGGCGGTCGTGCCCAGCGTCTGCATGAAGACGTGCCGCGCTCCCGCGGCCGTCGCCCAGGCGAAGACGGCGGGAAGATCGGCCTGGGTCAGCCCGGCGCGCGCGAGCAGCGCCGGATTGGTGGTGACACCGGCGAAAAGGCCGGTGGCCAGCAGGGGTTCGACGACCGAGCGCTCCGCGGAGTCGACGTAGAGGGTCATGGGTCCATTCCTTTGCGCGGATCTGTGAGGGCGGCGAGGCACGAATCGGACGGGATGCGGGGTTCTGCGGTCAGCGGACGCGCGACGCGAGCAGCAGGTAGCGGTCCATCAGCGCGGCCGAGCCGCCGGGCCGGGGGTTCACGATGGCCGCAGGAGGCGGGCACCACGCGTCGCGTACGTCCGTGACGCCGGAGCCGGAGAGCACCGCGGCCGCCTGGACGCAGGCGCCCCGGGCGCTCGCCTCGGGCGCGTCCCGCGTGATCACCGGGCGGCCGAGCACGTCCGCGAGCACTTGCCTGTAGGCGAGGGATCGCGAGCCTCCGCCCGCGGCCACGACCTCGCCCGGGGTCGGCACGCCCGCGGCGTTGATGGCCCGGTGCCCGCGCACCAGCCCGAAGATCACGCTCTCGAACACGCTGAGCGCCAGGCCCTCACGCGTCGAGGCGGTCGTCAGGCCCGCCATCACCCCCTGGGCGTTCGGCAGGTCGGGGCTGCGTTCCCCGTCCAGGTAGGCGACCAGCGTCGGCCGTGCCTCCGCGGGGTCGGCGGCCAGCGCGAGGTCGCCCAGCGTCCCGACGTCGACGCCCAGCAGGCGGGCGAAGGTGTCGGTGACCTTGGTGGAGTTGAGCGTGCACACCAGCGGCAGGTAGCCCCCGGTGGCGTCCGCGACGCCGTCCACCCAGCCGGTGAGGTCGAAGACCGGGTCGGCGCTCACCGACAGCACCACCCCGGAGGTGCCGAGGCTGTAGGCGACGTCGCCGGTCCGGAGGCCGAGACCGACGGCGCCGAGATGCTGGTCGCCGCCGCCCGGGCCGACCAGCACCCCCGGCCGCAGCCCGAGCTCCGCCGCGACCTCGGGCGGCACGCGGCCCGCCGGCTCGGTGGGGCCGAGCACCCGGGGAACCGCCGCGTCCCAGTCGACGTCCGGCGAGACCAGCTCGGTGAGCAGGTCGGTACGCCACCGATTCTCGAACGCCGCGTAGTAGCCGGTCCCAGAGGCGTCGGATCGGTCGGTGACGCGCTCGCCGGACAGCCGGTACGTCAGCCAGTCGTGCGGCACCAGCACGGTGGCGAGGCGCCGCAGGTTGCCGGGCTCGTGCTCGGCCAGCCAGGCCAGCTTGGTGACGGTCAGCGCGGCGGTCGGGGTCAGGCCGGTCGCGCGCACCCAGTTCCCGGCCCCGTAGCGCGCCACCAGGGCGGCCGCCTGCGGCGCGGACGTGGTGTCGTTCCACAGCTTGGCCGGTCGCAGCACCTGGCCGGCGGCGTCCAGGGCCACGAGGCCGTGGCACTGGGCGGTGACGCTGATGGCGCCGATGGAGTCCGGGCGTACGCCCGCGTCCCGGCAGGCGAGATCGAGCGCGGTGGCCAGGGCGCGCCACCAGACGGCGGGATCGTGCTCGCTGAGCGGCGGGTGCGTCACGGGGTGCGGGGCCCGGCCGGTCCCCAGCAGCGCGCCGTCTTCGGCGTCGCGGAGCTCCACGGTGCAGGACTGCGTCGAGCTGTCGACGCCTGCGACGATGGGCATGGTCAGACCGTGCCCCTCGGAACGTCCCTCGCGACCCCGGCCGCCTCGGCATGCCCGTCGAAGGTCAGCGCGGGCAGCGGCTCGGGGGCGTCGCCGATCTGCCCCACGGCCCCCGACGGGTGGCTGTGCAGCACCTGCTCCCATCCGTAGCCGCGCAGCCTCATCAGCACGTACGCGAGCGCGTCGCCCCACACGGCGGTGACGAGCGTCGAGCCCATGGCGATCACCTCGCCTGGGTCGACGCCGGGCGGGCTCTCCAGCTTGACCACCAGGTCCGCGCGGTTCCCCAGTTCGGAGTCGGTGACCGCGGTGAGGGCGATCACCTGGGCGCCGCGCTCCCGTACGCGCTCGGTGAGGTCGTTGATCTCACGGGACTCGCCGCCCCGCGAGATCGCGATCAGGATGTCGCCCGCGGTGACGGCTCCCATCGTGCCGTGCAGGGCGTCGGCGGCGTGGATGAACAGCGCCGGGGTGCCGCAGACGGACAGCAGGTGGGCCATGCGCCGTGCGACCGCCCCGGAGGTCCCGGCCCCCGTGACGAACACCTTGCCCTCGCAGTCGTAGAGCAGGCGGGCCGCCTCCACGAAGCTGTCGTCCAACTGGTCGGCGACGGACAGCACGCCGCCCGCTTCCCGCCGTACGGCTTCGCGGCCCTCGGACAGCACATCATTCGCAGCGGCGGCCATCTCGGTTCTCTGTTGCCTTTCTTGGGAGGCGGGTACGGGGCGGGGGCTCATGCGGCCCCCCACGCGACCTGCCGGAGTTTGACCAGCGAGAGCTCGGAGGCGAGCTGGGTGCCGCCGTCGCACCGCCCGTGCGAGAACGTCACCACGTCATCGGACACGTCGAGGATCTCCTCCTCCTCGCTCGACACGACCACGACGGTCATGCCCTGCTCGGAGGCGAGGCGGCGGAGCAGGCGGTGGATCTCGGTCTTCACGCCGATGTCCACGCCCTTGGTCGGTTCGTCCAGCAGCAGCAGCCGGGGCTCCTGCGCCAGGGCACGCGCCAGGAGGACCTTCTGCTGGTTGCCGCCGGACAGGCTGACGACCGGGGCGTTCCGGTCGCCGCGCACGTGCAGCTGGTCCATGAAGCGAGTGGCGCTCCTCGCCATGGCGCGGCGGTCCAGCACTCCGTACCTGGAGAACCCGTGCAGCACGGGCAGGACGACGTTCGTGCCGGAGTCCAATCCGGGCACGATCCCGTCGACCTTGCGCTCCTCGGTGAGGTAGACGACGCCGGCCCGCCGCGCGTGGGAGGGGTTGCGCGGCCAGTACGGCTCGCCGAACAGCTCCAGCCGCCCGGCGTCGATCCTTTCGAGCCCGACCAGGGCGCGCAGGAACTCCGTGCGCCCCGATCCGATCAGGCCGTAGACGCCGAGGACCCGCCCCGGATAGGCGTCGAGGGAGACGTCGGTGAGGCCGGGCGCACGCAGGCCGCGCACCCGCAGGCTCGGCGTGGCCCCGTCGGGCAGGGCCGAGACGGGACGCCGGCCCTGGGGGCGCCCCGCCGCGAGGTCGCCCAGTTCCTCCACCGGGAGCTGGTCGTACTGCCCGGCCTCGGCGAGGTGCACGGCGGCCTCCTCACCGGCGATCGCCCGGATGACGTCCGCCCGGTCGACCTGCTCGACCGGCCCGGCGATCCTGACCTCACCGTCGACCAGGGCCACGACCGAGTCGGCCACGGCGTACAGCTCGTCGAGCTTGTGGTCGACGAGCAGCACGCCGAGCCCGGACTCCCTGGTCAAGGATCTGATCAGTTCGAGCAGGCGGTCGACCTGCTCGCCCTCCAGGCTCGTCGTCGGCTCGTCCAGGAGCAGGAAGCGGGTGTCGCGCTCGGTGGCGACCGCGATCTCCAGGAGCTGGCGGGTGGCCACCGGGTAGTGGCCAAGCGGCCGGTCGACGTCGACACTCAGGCCGAAACGGCCGACCAGGTCGCGCGCCGCCCGGCGCATGGCTTCGCCGTCGAGCGTCCCCGCGCCCCGCCGCCGCTCGCGGCCCAGGAACACGTTCTGGGTGATCGTGAGGTTGGGCAGGAGCGACAGCTCCTGGTAGACGGTCGAGATGCCGGCCTTCAGGGCGACCGCGGGGCCGGTCAGCTGCAACCGGCCGCCGTTGACGCTGATGGTCCCCTCGTCCGGCCTGATCGCTCCGGACAGGGTCCTGAGCAGGGTGGACTTGCCGGCGCCGTTGTGCCCGACCAGCCCGACGACCTCGCCGGGCCGAACGGTGACGGTCACGCCGGAGAGCACGGGGACACCGGCGTACCGCTTGACGATCCCCTCGGCCTGCAGGCCCTCCCCTGGCCCGGGAGGCGCCCCTCCGGCCGTCGCCGTCGGCCCGTTCATTCAGCCCACCTCGCCCGGCGCGGGCGTCTGGCCCTTGGTGTAGAGCTTGAGCGGGCGGAGGATCTGGGCATCGGGCTTGGCGCCGCCCAGCCAGGCGGAGATCTGCTCGATCACGCGCTTGCCGTAGTCCTCGGGCTCCTGTGCCACGCACGCGGGGTACTGGTCGGTCAGCGGCTCGTCGGCCGCGCAGAAGCCGTAGACCTTGACGTTCTTGCCGCCGCTCTTGATGGCCTGGAGCGCTCCATAGGAGGCGGGGCCGGTGCTGGTGAACAGGACGTTCACGCCGGGGTTGCCCTGGAGGAGCTCGGTGGTGGCGGCGAGGCTGTCGTCGGGCTTGACGTTGCCGTCCACTTTGGCCACGACCTTGGCCTTGGCGTCCGCGGCGATGGTGTCCTCGAAGCCCTTGTCACGGGCGACGACCGGGCCCTCGTCGGGCTCGGTGATGAAACCGATCTTGAGGTCGGCGTCGGCGCCGAGGTCCTTGAGCACCTGCTCGGCCACCTGCTTGCCGCCCGCGGCGTTGTCGGCGCCGAGGTACTGGACGATGCTGCCGCCCTGGGCCTTGAGCGCGGCGTCGTCGACGGTGACGTTCACGATGAACACGGGCACGCCCGCGTCGTTGGCCAGCTTCACGATCGCCGCGGCGGGCTCGGACTTCACGGGGTTGAGCGCGAGCGCGCACGGCTTCTTCTGCAGCATCGCCTGGACCTGGGCGAGCTGGGCCGCGTCGTCGTCGTTGGCGATCTGGACCTCGGTCTTGAAGCCCGCCGCCTGGCCCGCCGACTCGAAGCCCTTCTTCATGGCCACGTAGTAGGGGTTGGTGAGGTTGGGGAGCGCGACCGCCACGTACTTGGAGCCCGCGGAGCACGCCTCGGGCCGGGGGATGCCGCCCTCGGTCTTGCCGGCGCCGGCCTGGGCGCCGGTGTCGACCCCGGTGCTACAGCCGGCGAGGGTCAGCGCGGCGAGCGCCGCGCCGGCGGCCAGCGAAAAACGTCGATGCATGGGGAATTACCTCCGGTTTTCGAGAGAAACAGCGCCTTCGCCCGGCGAGAGGGATTCGAGCGGTTCACGCGCTGTCGGACCTGGAGGACCGGAACGGCTGAACAGCCGGGAGAAGTCTGAGAGTGAGAGCCTGCGACGGTAGGTGTCGAGGCTGACGCCGAGCAGGATGATGACGCCGATGACGAGCGGCTGCCAGAAGCTGTCGACGCCGATGACGTTCATGCCGTTGGACACGGTCGCGATCAGCACCGCGCCGAGGAAGGCGCCGGGGATGGAGCCGATGCCGCCGAACAGGCTGACGCCGCCGACGACGGCCGCCGCGATGGAGAAGAACAGCTCGTTGCCCGAACCGGCGGTGGGGTAGCCGACCATAAGCCTGCTGGTGGTGATGAGCCCGCCGAACGCCGCGCACAGGCCGCTCACCGCGTAGACCAGCATGGTGGTGCGCCCGATCCCGATCCCGGCGAGTCGGCTGGTGTCGGCGTTGCCGCCGACGGCGTAGATGTGCACGCCCGTGGCAGTCCTGCGCAGGAAGAAGGTCAGGACGCAGGCGGCGACGATGACCAGCACGACCGGCATCGGGATGCCCAGCAGGGCGCCGCGGCCGATGACGGCGAACATCGGGTCGGTGACCGACACCGACTTCGCCCCGGTCATGATCTGCGGGATGCTCGCGGCGATCCCGAAGGTGGAGAAGGTGACGATGAACGGCGGAAGCTTCAGGTAGTGGATGACCGCGCCGTTGAAGAGGCCGACCGCGATTCCTGCGACAATGGCCACCAGCGCGGCGATCGGCCACCCGGCCCCTGCCTTCATGACGACCGCCGCCAGCATGCCCGTCATGGCGACGTTCGACCCCGTGGACAGGTCGATGCCGCCTGTCAGGAGCACGAAGGTCTGCCCCAGGGCGAGGAAGGCGATGACCGCGCCGTTGAGTAGCAGGATCTGCAGGTTGTCGACGGTCCGGAAGTTCCCGGACAGCAGGCTCATGACAAGGGCGACCAGGATCAGGATTCCGAAGATCCCGACCTCGTCCGGCATACGGCGTGATCTCACAACTGCCCCTCCCGGGCTTCGCTCATATGAGCGCCATAGACGCTCATACGTGTACTATAGGGTCCGTAAAGTTCGCTAACAAGCGCACGTGGTCGCAGTGAGGTAACGAATGAGCAATTTCAGCGCTCATATGAGCGCCATTGCCAAGGTGACACCCGCCGAACGAAGGCTCATGGCGACCGTCGCGAGACGCTTCTACATTGATGACGTCTCGAAGGTGGAGATCGCCAAAGAGCTCGGGCTCTCGCGATTCAAGATCGCCCGGCTCCTCGAGCAGGCGAAGAGCACCGGTATTGTGACCATCACTCTAAGGGACGCCGGATGTGTCGACGACGTCATGTCCGCGCAGCTCAGTACGCATATGAGGCTCCGTGAGGCGATCGTCGTCGAGACCCTCGGAACCGACGTCCAGGTGCGCGACCAGGTCGGGGCCGCCGCCGCGACCCTGCTCACCGAGACCCTCCACGCCGGCGACGTCCTCGGCCTCGCATGGGGCAGGACCCTCACCGCGATGACCGAGGGCCTCACCTCGCTGCCGCCCGTCTCGGTCGTCCAGCTCACCGGGGCCGTCGGCTCCGACCTCGCCGAGTCACCCGTCGAGGTCGTGCGCAAGGCCTCGCTCAGCGCCGGCGGCAAGGCGCACCCGATCTTCGCGCCGCTCGTCGTGGAGGACGCGGCGACCGCGGCGGCCCTCCGGCGGCAGACCGACGTCGCCGCGGCCATGCGGCTGTTCGCCCGCGTGACCGTCGCCGTGGTCGCCGTCGGCTCGTGGAACCCGCCGATCTCTCAGCTCCGCGAGGTCATGTCCGAGGCCGACCGCGCGGAGCTCGCCACCAGGGGCGTGCAGGCCGAGGTCGCCGGCATCCTCATCGACCGCCACGGACGCCTGGTCGGGGAGGACTTCGCCGAGCGGTGCCTGTCCATCAGCGCCCAGGAGCTCCGGCGGGTGCCGCGCGTCATCGCGGTTGCCGCGGGTGCCGACAAGGCCCAGGCCGTGCTCGCCGTGGCCCGTTCGGGGCTGCTGTCCTCCCTGGTGACCGACCGCGCCCTCGCCGAGGCCGTGCTCAGCGAGCCCTACGACCACCCCGCCGGTGGCTGAGCGCATGCGGATCGCGGGCTCGCTCTGGTCGGTCCCCCCCGCCGCGCAGGCCGGTGAGGCGCACCGGCTCCGCGACGCCGGCCTGGAGGTGCTGCACTGGGACACCACCGACGGCCTCTTCGCCCGCGAGGGCGGGTTCACGGTCGAGACGGCCGCCGCGATGACCGCGGAGACCGGGATGCGCGCCGAGGCCCACCTCATGGTCACCGACCCGCTCGCCCGCCTCGACGCGTGGACCGGCTTCTGCGAACTCGTCATCGTCCACGCCGAGGCCGAGGGGTGGCGGGCCGCGCTCGACCGCATCGAACGACGCGGCTCCCGGCCTGCCCTGGCCCTGTCCCCGGGCACCCCGGCGACGTTCGTGCCCTCGCGCGAGCTGGCCGTTCTCACCATGTCGGTCGTTCCGGGGCAGGCCGGCGCGACGTTCGACGAGTCGGCACTCGCCACCGTGCGTTCCCTCCGGGAGGCCGCCCTGGGATCCCCCCGCCTGCTCGGGCTGGACGGTGGCGTCACCCGCGAGATCGGCCGCCGGGCCGTGGCGGTCGGCGCCGACTGGCTGGTCAGCGGCACCGACCTGTTCGGCTCCTCCTCGCCCCGAGCATGGCTCTCCGACGTGCGAGGCGCCCAGGCGCCGTCCCGAGGCTGCTCGTGTCCGAAGCCATAGCCGGGCCTCTCACCGGGCAGCTTCGCCGGCCGGATGCCCGGCCGGTGCGAGATGCCCGGCTGATCTGATGGACGACGTGCTCGAAGTGTCGGGTTCGACGGCGAAGGGCTTTCAACGGGGGTCAGATTTCCACCAGGACCTGGCTGAGCGACTTGCGTACGAGGTCCGGCACCTCGCAGTCCTCGGCCGGGTAACCGACGGGAATCACCGCGAACGGCTTCTCGTTCCGGGGTCTTCCCAGCACCTCGCACAGGAACCGCATGGGGCTCGGAGTGTGCACGAGCGCCGCGAGCCCCGAAAGGTGGAGCGCGCTGATCAGCATCCCCACCGCGATGCCGACGGATTCGTCCACGTAGTAATGCTTCCGGGTGGTTCCATCGGCCGCCAGATAGAAGCGCTGCTGGAACACGACGATAAGGTAGGGGGCGTCCGTCAGATGGGGTTTGTGGTCGTCGGTGCCCAGCGGGCGCAACGCGTTGAGCCATTCCTCGCCGAGCCGCCCGGCGTACGAGACCCGTTCCTCCTCCTCGGCCGCCTCACGGATCCGCCGCCGTATCTCGGAGTCTTTCACCAGTACGAAAGTCCAGGGCTGCTGGTGGGCGCCGGACGGGGCACTTGACGCCACCGCGATCGCGTCGCGGACGATCTGCTCGGGCACCACGTCGTCCGAGAAACGGCGGACCGACCGGCGCTCGTCCATCCGGCGGCGCAGATCGGCGGCCGTGGCCAGTCCTTCTGTCGCCGGTATGCGTCGGGGGCGGTAGGAGACCCCCCTGTACTCCTGCCCGTGGGCGGGCTCCCACGCGGGTGTCGACATGATTCGACAATGACAGAATCTTGCTTTCTGTCCACCCACCGCGACGGCCGACGTCCTCGGGTTCGAAGCTGCCCGCGAGGACAGCGCCCGCTCAGCTCTTGGTTGGCGCGATGTTGACCCTCGGAGCCCAGGTGCTTCATGCACGCGACACTGGATCTCGAGCGGCGGCCGGAGGTCGTCGCACCGATCCTGGCCGGCGAGGCGGATCTGGTCCTCAGCCCTGCGCGCGCCGGCGGGCTGACACACCTATGCCCGCCGCTCCGGCGAGGACGACTGGGGTGGGATGGCCTTCGTCTTGGCCTGGTGGATGGACGATGCCCATGGTCAACGGGCTTTTGGCGCTGTCTGTCGATATCGGGCCGGGCCGTATGGATGAGAGTGGGAGAGCGCTCTCCATGTTGAGATTGCCCGGAGAGATCGGGGATGTCAAGGCTCTTTCCTGCCCGACTCGAAAAAGTGCTGCTCAGTGCGCCGAAAGTTTCTCTCGGCCTGGTATATCCCCTGGAAGGCGCCCCCCTGGAGAGCGGGAGCCCCGATCGTCGCCCTCCCCGTCCGGCGGATGATCGTGGTCCATCCCGTTTCGGCGTTGTGAACAGGACGTTTCAGATTGGTGGAGCCGGGTGTCTTGACAACCATTGACATGGGCGGCCAATCTCGTTGGAGAGCGCTCTCCCACCCTGCCGTGCCCGTCGGCAGGACACCCCCCATCAGAAGGAGAGGCCCCGTGCATCCGTCTCGAAGTCCAGGCCGGTTCCGCCTGGGACTGGTCACCGCCACGCTGATCGCGCTGGTCGCGGCCGGCCTGGCGATCGTCGCCCCCGCCATGGCCGCGGACAACCTGCTGTCGCAGGGCAGGCCCGCGACGGCGTCCTCCGTCGAGGCAGGAGGAACCCCCGCCGGAGCTGCCTTCGACGGCCTCGCCACCACCCGCTGGGCCAGCGCGTACAGCGACCCGCAGTGGCTCCAGGTCGACCTCGGCGCCACGGCGACGGTCTCCCAGGTCGTGCTGAACTGGGAGGGCGCTTACGGCAAGGCCTTCAAGATCCAGACCTCCGCCAACGGCACCACGTGGACCGACATCTACTCGACCACCACCGGCACCGGCGGCAACCAGACCCTGAACGTGTCCGGCAGCGGCCGCTACGTCCGGATGTACGGCACCGCGCGCGGCACCGGATACGGCTACTCCCTCTGGGAGTTCAAGGTCTACGGCACGGGCGGCAGCGGCTCCACGCCGGTCCCCAGCCCGACGTTCACCGACCTGGTGACGCACCACGAGTTCCAGGCCAACTGCTCGTTCACCCAGAACCGGCCCGACGACCCGATCGTCTTCCCGGGCCTGCCCGGCGCCTCGCACATGCACACCTTCGTCGGCAACACGACGACCAACGCGAACAGCAACCTGGCGTCGCTCCTGGCGGGCGGCACGTCGTGCACCAACCCGCACGACAAGTCGGCCTACTGGTTCCCGAGCTTCTACAACGGCAACACGCTGGTCCAGCCGACGGGCCCGCAGGTCATCTACTACAAGTCCGGCATCCTGGAGTACTGGCGGGTGCAGAACTTCCCGCAGGGCCTGCGCTTTGTCGCCGGAAGCCCCAGCGCCACGCTGGACCAGTTCCGCACCTCGCCCGGCGCGGTCGAAGGCTTCGAGTGCGGGGACATCTCCAAGGTCTGGGACATCCCCACCTCCTGCCCGGCCGGCAGCCAGGTGAACGTCCGCTACCAGGCACCGAGCTGCTGGAACGGGGTCGACCTCGACAGCGCCGACCACAAGAGCCACATGGCGTACCCCGTCAACGGCTACTGCCCGGCCACCCACCCGGTGGCGGTGCCGATGCTCGAGTTCAAGATCGCGTTCCCGGCGAGCGGTGACCTGTCCCAGGCGCGGCTGGCCAGCGGTCGCGGTTACTCGTGGCACTACGACTTCTTCAACGCGTGGGACAACATGGCCATCCTCAACGCCCTGGTCACCCACTGCATCAACGGTGGACTCCAGTGCGACCCGCGCGGTTACGACCTGTACCACCCGAACCGCGGCGCCGCCCTCACGCCGAACTTCGAGCTCCCCTGACCATCCCTCCTGTTCGGCCCCGGCACGGCATGGCCGGGGCCGAACCCATGCCCCGGTCCCGGCTTCGTCCCCGGGCCTGAACCATGCCCCCGGTCTCGGCGGGCCGCTGCGAGTCCCGCATGGTCTCCTGCCCGCTGCTGAAGGAAAATACCCCAGGGCGGGAACACCGGCGGCACCGCGATCGGTTCGGCAGGGTAGAAGCTGATCTGGGGGTGTGAGCGGATGGCAGGAAGCCGAACGCTGAAGCGGGTTCTCACCGGCGGAGCCGTCGTGGCGGCGGGGTGGGCGTTGCACGACATTCCGGCGGAGCTGGGCGCGCGTCCACTGAAGTCGGGGGAGGAGCGGGCCGCCCGCATGCGGCGTTCGCCGCGGTTCAAGGACGGCGCCTTCCACAACCCCATGCCGGGCGATACGGGTGTGCCGTCAGGGCCTCCCCCCGACTTCGTCAGGGAGCTGCTCACCGGGCGTGACAAGCGCCGCCCGTCCGTCCCCGTGCCGCTGGGGGCGCCGTCGTGGGCGGTCCCCTCACCGGAGGGGCTGGGTGTGGTGTGGTTCGGTCACGCCTCGACGCTGGTCGAGATCGAGGGACGGCGCGTGCTGTTCGACCCGGTGTGGAGCAGGCGGGTCTCGCCTTCGCAGCTGGTGGGGCCCAAGCGGTTGCACCCGGTCCCTGTGGACCTCGGCGCGTTGCCCGCGGTCGACGCGATCGTGATCTCGCACGACCACTACGACCACCTCGACCTGGCGACGGTGCGCACGCTCACCCGCATCCAGTCGGCGCCGTTCCTCGTGCCGCTGGGCATCGGCGCGCACCTGGAGAAGTGGGGAGTGCCACCCGAACGCATCGTCGAGCTCGACTGGGAAGAGGAGGCGCAGGTCGCGGGCCTACGGTTCACCGCGACCGCGGCCAGGCACTTCTCGGGACGCACCCTGTCACGCAACGACACGCTGTGGGGCTCCTGGGCGGTCGCGGGCGCCGGGCGCAGGGTCTTCTACGCCGGCGACTCCGGTTACTTCGACGGTTACGCCCGCATCGGCGCCGACCACGGGCCGTTCGACCTGACGCTGATGCCGATCGGCGCGTACAGCCCGGCCTGGCCCGACATCCACATGAACCCGGAGGAGGCGGTCAACGCCCACATCGACCTCGGCGGCGAGCTGCTGCTGCCGGTGCACTGGGCCACGTTCACGCTCGCCCTGCATCCGTGGGCCGAGCCGGTCGACCGGCTGTGGCGGGAGGCCAAGGCGCGCGACGCCCGCATCGTGGTGCCACGGCCGGGCGAGCACGTCGACGTCGACGCGTCGCCCGCCGTGGACGGCTGGTGGGATAGCGTGGTCTGAGCCGTGCCGGGTGAGTCCTGGCCTGGCCGGAC
>NZ_JBFBIK010000146.1:0-16658 GCF_040685555.1 Sphaerisporangium sp. NPDC088356 | reverse complement strand
GGGCCGCGGCGACCAGGCCGGTCGTGGCGAGCCGGCCACGGAGGAACCGCGCCAGATCCTCCGGGCCGGTGATCGCCCCGATCCGCACCGCCTCCTCGGCTCCACCTGAATGGCCGTGGCCACCCGCGGGGAGCCGGGAGTCGGCGAGTAGCAGCAGCGCCGCGTGCATGTCAGAACAGGAAGTAGCGCTGGGCCATCGGAAGCTCCCCTGCCGGGGCGGGCTCTATCAGCTCGCCTTCCACGCGGACCGCGAACGTGTCGGGTTCCACCTCGATGGCCGGGAGCGCGTCGTTGTGCGGCATGGACTCCTTACCGCGCCGTCGCACGTCGGCGACCGGGACCAGGCGCCGGTTGACCCGCAGCCGGTCGGCCAGGCCGTCCTCGATGGCGAGCGGCGCGACGAAGTGCAGCGACGTGGCGGCCGCGGTGACCGGGGCCGCGCCGAACATCGGGCGGGGCATCACGGGCTGGGGCGTCGGGATGGAGGCGTTGGCGTCGCCCATCTGCGCGTAGGCGATGACGCCGCCCTTGACCACGAGCTGCGGCTTCACCCCGAAGAACGCGGGCTCCCAGAGGACGAGGTCGGCAAGCTTGCCGACCTCCACCGAGCCGACGTGCTCGTCAAGCCCGTGCGCGACAGCCGGGCAGATCGTGTACTTCGCGACATAGCGCTGCGCGCGGAAGTTGTCGGCCCGGCCGTCCCCGGGCAGGGCGCCCCTGCGCCTCTTCATCACATGGGCGGTCTGCCAGGTCCTGATGATGGTCTCGCCGACCCGGCCCATCGCCTGGGAGTCGGACCCGATCATCGAGATCGCGCCGATGTCGTGCAGCACGTCCTCGGCGGCCATCGTCGAGGGGCGGATGCGCGACTCGGCGAAGGCCAGATCCTCGGGCACCGCCGGGTTGAGGTGGTGGCAGACCATCAGCATGTCGAGGTGCTCGTCCAGGGTGTTGATCGTGTGCGGGCGCGTCGGGTTGGTCGAGGACGGCAGCACGTTGGCGTACGCCGCGACGCGGATGATGTCGGGCGCGTGCCCGCCTCCCGCCCCTTCGGTGTGGTAGGCGTGGATCATCCGGTCGCCGATGGCCTGGAGCGTCGACTCGACGAACCCCGCCTCGTTGAGCGTGTCGGTGTGGATGGCCACCTGCACGCCCGTGGCGTCGGCGACCCGCAGGCACGCGTCGATGGCGGCGGGCGTCGTGCCCCAGTCCTCGTGCAGCTTGAAGCCCGAGGCCCCGGCGCGCAGCTGCTCGGTCAGCCCCTCGGCGCTGACGGTGTTGCCCTTGCCCAGCAGCGCGACGTTGACGGGCATGCCGTCCATCGACTCCAGCATGCGCGCGAGGTACCAGGTGCCCGTGACCGTGGTGGCCTTGGTGCCCTCGGCGGGCCCGGTGCCGCCGCCGATGACCGTGGTCACGCCCGCCGCGAGCGCCTCGTCCACGATCTGCGGGCAGATCAGGTGGACGTGCGAGTCGATCGCCCCCGCGGTGACGATCTTGCCGTTGCCCGCCAGGATCTCGGTGGAGGGGCCGATCACCAGGTCGGGGTGGACGCCGTCCATCGTGTCGGGGTTGCCGGCCTTGCCGATGGCGGTGATCCGCCCGTCCCTGACGCCGATGTCGGCCTTGACCACGCCCCAGTGGTCGAGGATGACCGCGCCGGTGATCACCAGGTCGGGGGCGCCCTCGGCGCGGGTGGTCCTGGCCTGCCCCATGGACTCGCGGATCACCTTGCCGCCGCCGAAGACGACCTCGTCGCCCGCGCCCTGCCCCCTGCTGAGATCGTCGGAGACCTCGATGAACAGGTCCGTGTCCGCGAGCCGGATCCTGTCGCCGGTCGTCGGGCCGTACAGCATGGCGTACCGGGAACGGCCGATCGTCGGCTCAGTCATGCGAACCCCCCTCAGGTGCACGTGTGTCGAGCGGCCCGGCCCATTCGAGGCGCAGGCCGGGGACGACGCGGTGCCCGGCGAGCGGCACCAGCGTCACGTCGCGCTCGATGCCGGGCTCGAACCTGACGGCGGTGCCGGCGGGCACGTCGAGCCGCCTTCCCCACGCGGCGTCCCGGTCGAAGGCGAGCCCCGGGTTGGCGGCGGCGAAGTGGTAGTGCGACCCCACCTGGATCGGCCGGTCGGCGGTGTTGACCACGCGCAGGGTCACGCGCTCGCGGCCGGGGTTCAGCGGGATGGCGCCCTCGCCGAAGACGATCTCACCGGGCACCATGGGCTCGGCGCTCACTGGATGGGCCGGTGGACGGTGACGAGCTTGGTGCCGTCGGGGAACGTCGCCTCGATCTGCACCGATTCCAGCATCTCGGGGATCCCCTCCATCACGTCCTCTCGGCGGAGGACCTTGCGTCCCGCCTCCATCAGGTCGGCGACGGTCCGGCCGTCTCTGGCGCCCTCCAGGAGGAAGGACGCGATGATCGCGGTCGCCTCCGGATGGTTGAGGCGCAGCCCCCTGGCCTGGCGATCTCTGGCCACGCCCGCCGCGACGTGGATGAGCAGGCGTTCCTGTTCGTGTGGGGTGAGCCGCATGGCCGGACACTAGGCAACAACCGTTTCCGTGGCGTGACATCGGCATTTCCGCTGTGTGTCGGCCGTTGGCGGGGCGGGATATTCCTTCTCCCGGCCCGTCGGGTGAATTCACGGCAAAGAGTCCCCGACGGTGATCGGCCTCCGTGGAGTTCAACGCCGTGCGCGCCGGACGCCTTATACGGACCTGCCCGACGGACCCGTCATGTTGTTTCGGTGAAGAGCCGGTAAACGGCAATTAACAACCGCGACGTCGGCGGGAAACCTCACTCGATCACCTTGGCGGCAGATGGGTCGGTGCGGGGGCCGTATCGGCAAGGAGGAGTAATTGCGGAATTCAGCTTGGCGTATCGGGACCGCGATGGCGGTGCTGGCAACCGGGCTCGCGGCCTGTGGCGGTCAGTCCTCGACGACCACCGGTGGCACGGCCGCCGCGGGAGGGGATTCCTCCACCATCAAGGTGGGCATCCTGCACTCTCTGAGCGGCACGATGGCGATCAGCGAGGTCACCGTCCGTGACGCGGAACTGCTCGCGATCGAGGAGATCAACGCGGCCGGCGGCGTGCTGGGCAAGAAGCTCGTTCCCGTGGTGGAGGACGGCGCGTCCGACTGGCCGACCTTCGCCGAGAAGGCCACCAAGCTGATCGCGCAGGACAAGGTCGCCACGGTGTTCGGCGGCTGGACCTCCGCGAGCCGCAAGGCCATGCTCCCGGTCTTCGAGAAGCGCAAGGCCCTGCTGTGGTACCCGGTGCAGTACGAGGGGCTGGAGAGCTCGCCGTACATCTTCTACACGGGCGCCACCACCAACCAGCAGATCGTGCCCGGCCTCGACTATCTCAAGGAAAAGGGCAAGAAGAAAATCTTCCTGGTCGGCAGCGACTACGTCTTCCCCCGTACGGCCAACAAAATCATCAAGGCGTACGCGGCGGCGAACGGAATGCAGGTTCTCGGCGAGGAGTACACCCCGCTCGGCCACACCGAATACAGCACGCTCGTCAACAAGGTGGTCCAGGCCAAACCGGACGCGGTGTTCAACACGCTCAACGGCGACAGCAACGTGGCCTTCTTCAAGCAGTTGAAGAGCGCCGGGGTCACCGCCGAGCAGATGCCCGTCATGTCGGTGAGCGTCGCCGAGGAGGAGGTCAAGGGGATCGGCGTCGACAACATCGCCGGCCACCTGGTGGCGTGGAACTACTACCAGACCACCGACAACCCGGCGAACAAGAAGTTCGTCGAGGCATTCAAGGCGAAGTACGGCGCCGACCGGGTGACCTCCGACCCGATGGAGGCCGGCTACAACGCCGTCTACCTGTGGGCCGAGGCGGCCAAGAAGGCCGGCTCGACCGACGTCGAGGCGGTGAAGAAGGCAGCCGGGGGCATCACGCTCGATCGGCCCGAGGGCTCGGTCACGATCGACGGCGAGAACCAGCACATGTACAAGACCGCCAGGATCGGCGTCGTCGAACCGGACGGCCAGATCAAGGAGGTCTGGAACTCCGGCAAGCCGATCAAGCCCGACCCCTACCTCAAGACCTACCCCTGGGCCGGTGGCCTCGCCTAGCGGCGAGACGGCCGACATGAACGTGGCCGGGTCGAGGGGGAGTCTCCACCCGGCCACCCACGACGGGTCCGGAACGCGGGCGCGACCTGACCGCGGGCATCACCGCGGCGCGGAGACGCGGCGCGGCCCGCGTTCCGGAACCGATCAAAGGGACCCAGAGGCCCAGGGCGAGGACAGGCACGAGCACGAGGAGAGCCCCATCAGCGACAGCGAGACGGCCACCCGGCGGGCGGCGGAAACGATGCGGCAGGCGCGGACGCGGGGAGAGGCACGGGAGGTGGGGCCGCGATGGAGGCCATAGTCAACCAGCTTCCCATCGGGCTCTCGATCGGGGCGGTGCTGCTGCTCATCGCGCTCGGCCTGACGTTCACGTTCGGCCAGATGGGCGTGATCAACATGGCGCACGGCGAGTTCATCATGGCCGGCGCCTACACCGCGTACCTGCTCCAGGGCTGGGCGGGACGCCAGGCGGTGCTCGTGGCGCTGCCGGTGGCGTTCGTCGTGGCCGGGCTCATGGGCCTGATCCTGGAGCGGACCGCGATCCGGCACTTCTACGGCCGACCCCTCGACACGCTGCTGCTCACCTGGGGCGTCAGCCTGGTGCTGCAGCAGCTCGCGCGGGATCTGTTCGGCGCACCGAACGTGCAGGTGCAGGCCCCGACCTGGCTGCAGGGCGGCTTCGGCATCCTGCCGTACAACCGGCTCTTCATCTTCGCGCTGGCCGTCGGCAGCGTCGTGGCGATCTGGGCCTACATGAGCCGCACCTCCCAGGGGCGCCGCATGCAGGCGGTCATGCAGAACCGTCAGCTGGCCGCCGTCATGGGCATCAACACCGGACGGGTCGACCAGCGCACGTTCTTCATCGGCTCGGGCCTCGCCGGCATCGCCGGGGTGGCGCTCACGCTGATCGGCCCGGTCGGCCCAGCCCTCGGCACCTACTACATCGTGGACGCGTTCCTCGTCGTGGTCGCCGGCGGCCTCGGGCAGCTGCGCGGAGCGGTGATCGCCGCGGTCGCGCTCGGGCTGCTGAACTCGTACGCGGAGTTCTGGACCAACGCCAGCCTGGCCAAGGTCATCGTCTTCGTGGCGATCATCGCGTTCCTCCAGGTACGGCCCCAGGGCCTGTTCGTGCTCAGATCGAGGGCGCTCACATGACCACTACCGTGCGGAACGTCGTACAGCTCGCCCCGCCGGAGCCCGGGCGCCCGTGGCGCGGCAGGCTTCGCGGGCCGGCCGTGTTCGTCCTGATAGCGGTGCTCGCGCTGGTGGTGGCCCCGCTGATGCTGGAGCCCTTCCGGCTCGGGCTCCTCGCGAAGTACCTCTGCTTCGGCATCGTGGCGCTCGGCATCGGGCTGGCGTGGGGCAAGGGCGGCATGCTCACCCTCGGCCAGGGCGTGTTCTTCGGCCTCGGCGGCTACGCGATGGGCATGTACCTCAAACTCCACGACGCCGGCGGCGACCTGCCGGACTTCATGGTGTGGAGCGGCGTCGAGAAGCTGCCCGCGCTGTGGGTCCCGTTCGAGAACCCGTTCTTCGCCATCGCCTTCGCCGTCATCGGGCCGGTCCTGCTCGCGGTGCTGCTCGGATCGCTGGTGTTCAGGCAGCGCGTGCGCGGCGCCTACTTCGCGATCCTCACCCAGGCGCTGGCCGCCGCGATGGTCATCCTCCTGGTCGGGCAGCAGGGCTTGACCGGCGGCACCAACGGCCTGACCAACTTCTTCGACCTCTTCGGGCAGGACCTGGCCGTCGACGGCACGCAGCGCGGGCTGTACGTCGTCGTCGCGGCCGTCCTCGGCGTGCTCTACCTGGTGGCCTGGCAGCTCGTCCGGAGCAGGTTCGGCAGGCTGCTGGTCGCGATCAGGGACGGCGAGGACCGGGTGCGCTTCCTCGGGTACAACCCGGCGACCGTCAAGACGATCACCTTCGCCGTGTCGGCGGGCATGGCCGGCCTCGCGGGGGCGCTGTTCGTGCCCGTCGTCGGCATCATCTCCCCCGCGCTGCTCGGCGTCGTCCCCTCACTGGAGCTGGTCGTCGCGGTGGCGGTCGGCGGGCGGTTCTCGCTGGCGGGGGCCGTGCTCGGTGCGGTCGTCATGGGGTACGCCAAGACCTCCTTCAGCGAGGAGTTCGCCGACGGCTGGCTCTACCTGCAAGGAGCGCTGTTCATCCTGGTCATGACGCTGGCGCCCAAGGGCGTCTTCGGCCTGGCCGCGACCGTACGCGACCTGCTGCCGTCGAGGAGGGCACGGGCATGAGCGGCGCCCTGCTGGAGGTACGCGACCTGTCGGTGGTGTTCGACGGGTTCCGGGCGATCGACGGAGTCGACTTCACGGTCGAGCAGGGGGAGCTCCGCTTCCTCATCGGCCCGAACGGCGCCGGCAAGACCACGCTGATCGACGTGATCACCGGCCTAACCCGGCCGGCCGGAGGTTCGGTGCGGTTCGAGGGCTCGGACCTCGTCGGCCGCAAGGAGCACGAGATCGTCCGAATGGGCGTGGGGCGCACGTTCCAGACCTCGGTGGTGTTCGAGCAGCTCACGGTCGTGGAGAACCTCGACCTCGCCGCGTCGTTCCGCCGGCCGCTGTGGTCGCTGGCCCGGCGGCGGCGCGGCGTGTCCGAGGCCGTCGCCTCGGCGATGGCGACCACCGGGCTGGACGCGCTCGCCGACCAGCCGGCGGGGGTGCTGTCCCACGGCCAGCGGCAGTGGCTGGAGATCGGCATGCTCATCGCCCAGCGCCCCAGGCTGCTGCTCCTCGACGAGCCGGTCGCCGGGATGTCGGGGGACGAGCGGTCGCGCACGGGCGAGCTGCTCACCGAGATCGCCAAGGACCACACGGTCATCGTGATCGAGCACGACATGGATTTCCTGCGACGGTACGCGTCCCAGGTGACGGTGCTGCACGAGGGAAAGCTGCTCGTGGAGGGCTCCGTCGACCAGGTCAGAGCGGATCCTCGCGTCCAAGAGGTGTATCTCGGCCGCGCCGAGGAAAGAGGCAGGGGCCCGGCCGCCGGCCGGGCCGATGAGAAACCGGCCGATGAGAAACCGGCCGATGAGAAACCGGCCGATGAGAAACCGGCCGATGGGAAACCGGTCGTGGGCTCGGCCGCCGGTTCGGGCGCCGGGGAGGTGAAGTGATGCTGTCGGTACAAGGACTGGAGTCGGGGTACGGCAGGGCGCGCGTGCTGTTCGGCGTGTCCTTCGACGTGCCGCCGGGCAGCCTGGTCTGCGTCATGGGACGCAACGGCGTGGGCAAGACCACACTGCTCAACACCGTCATGGGGGTGCTGCCCGCCACGGCGGGTACCGTCACGTTCGAGGGCAAGGACGTGACGAAGCTGCGGCCCCACGAGCGGGTGCGGCTCGGCCTGGGCTACGTCCCCCAGGGGCACGAGACGTTCCCGCAGCTGAGCGTGATGGGCAACCTCCTGGTGACGCTGGAGGCCTCCCCGCACAAGGACCCCACCGCGATCGAGGAGGCCCTCACGGTCTTTCCCCGGCTCAAGCCGCTCCTGAAGAGGCGGGCGGGCTTCCTGTCCGGGGGGCAGCAGCAGCAACTGGCCATGGCGCGGGCCCTGGTCACCCGGCCCAAGCTGCTGATCCTCGACGAGCCGACCGAGGGCATCCAGCCGTCGATCATCCTGGAGATCGAGGAGGCCATCGAGCAGTTGCACGCCTCCGGGCTCGCCGTGCTCCTCGTCGAGCAGTACCTCGATCTCGCGCTCAGGCTCGCCGACCGGTTCATCATCCTCGACGCGGGCCACGTGGTACGCGCGGGCGGCGCCGAGGAGCTCCACGAGGAGGAGGTCCACCGCCTCCTGGCCGTCTGAGGTCTCACGGTGGCGTCCTGCCCGCCCGCTCGGTCTCGATGGCGAGGTGGGAGTAGTGGTAGTCGAACGCCGGACGCTCGGAGCGGATCGGCGGGAGGAACAGGAAGTTGTGCCGGGGAGGCGGGCACGACGTAACCCACTCCAGCGAGTTGCCGAACCCCCACGGGTCGTCGACGGTCACTTTCGGGGCGTGCCTCCAGGTGTGCCAGACGTTGTACAGGAAGGGCAGCGTCGAGGCGCCGAGGATGAACGCGCCTATCGAGGAGATCAGGTTGAGGGTCGTGAAGCCGTCTGTGGGGGAGTAGTCGGCGTAGCGGCGCGGAAAGCCTTCGGTTCCCAGCAAGTGCTGCACCAGGAAGGTGGTGTGGAAGCCGATGAACAGCAGCCAGAAGTGCCATTTGCCCAGCGTGTCGTTGAGCATCCTGCCGGTGATCTTCGGCCACCAGAAGTAGAACCCGGCGAACATCGCGAAGACGACGGTGCCGAAGACGACGTAGTGGAAGTGCGCCACCACGAAGTAGGTGTCGCTCACGTGGAAGTCCAGCGGTGGTGAGGCGAGGATCACGCCGGTGAGCCCGCCCAGCAGGAACGTGACCAGGAAGCCGACGGCGAACAGCATCGGCGACTCGAACGACAGGTGGCCCCGCCACATCGTGCCGACCCAGTTGAAGAACTTCACCCCCGTCGGCACGGCGATGAGGAACGACATGAACGAGAAGAACGGCAGCAGCACGTGACCGGTGACGAACATGTGGTGCGCCCACACCACGGCTGACAGCCCCGCGATGGCGATCGTCGCCCCGACCAGGCCTATGTAGCCGAAGACCGGCTTGCGGCTGAAGACCGGGAGCACCTCGGTGATGATGCCGAAGAACGGCAACGCGATGATGTACACCTCCGGATGCCCGAAGAACCAGAACAGGTGCTGCCACAGCAGGGCGCCGCCGTTCTCGGCGCGGAAGACGTGCGCGCCGAGTTCCCTGTCGATCCCCAGCACCAGCAGCGCGGCGGCCAGCACCGGGAAGGCCAGCAGCGCCAGCACGCTGGTGAGCAGGATGTTCCACGTGAAGATCGGCATCCGGAACATGGTCATGCCCGGCGCGCGCATGCAGATGATCGTGGTGATGAAGTTCACCGCGCCGAGGATCGTCCCGAGCCCCGACAGGACCAGCCCGACGATCCACAGTCCCTTGCCGATGCCGGGCGAGTAGGTGTCGGTGGACAGAGGCGCGTAGGCGGTCCAGCCGAAGTCCGCCGCGCCGTCGGCGGTGAAGAACCCGGCGACGACGATCAGGCCGCCGAACAGGAACAGCCAGTAGCTCAGCATGTTGAGCCGGGGGAAGGCCACGTCGGGGGCGCCGATCTGCAGCGGCATGATCGCGTTCGCGAAGCCCGCGAACAGCGGGGTGGCGAACAGAAGCAGCATCAGCGCGCCGTGCATCGTGAACAGTTCGTTGTAGTGCTTCTGGGTGACGAACTGGAGGCCCGGCTGAGCCAGCTCGGCACGGATGATCATCGCCAGCACGCCCGCGAGCACGAAGAACAGGAAGGACGTGATGAGGTACAGGTTGCCGATGACCTTGTGGTCGGTGGTGGTCGCCCAGCCGATGATGAGCTGGCCCTTGCGGACGGGCTTGCGGGGCTCCTCGATTCGGGGCACTCGGGTGGAGGTCACTGGACCACCCCCTCAGGGTCGCGTAGCGCTCGCACGACACACCCCCCGCCACGGCTGACAATCGTGCTACTTGTGGTTGTAGTCCGATTACAGCCTGCTAAGGGCGTCTGTTGGCGAAACGAGCGGCAAAGACACGACAGCGACGGCCAGGCTTTCCTGGCAAAACCCTGGCCACCCCACGCGTTTGGGGACTATTAGTCGTAGTTCTCGACCTCGTCGACGGGGCGGGGGGTGGAGAAGTCCGGGTCCTCGCCGAACTCCCGGCGCGCCTTGCGCTGCCGCAGGAGGTCCCAGCACTGGTCCAGCGCCTCCTCCAGCTCGCCGACGCGGGCCTTCTCGTCGTCGGCGGAGACGTCTCCCGTGCCGACCCGCTCGCGCAGAACGTGCTCCTCCGCGATGAGTTCCTTTATCTTGGTAAGGATCTCGCCATCCTGCATATTCGTGCCTCCTAATCTCCAATGCGAGCTTACGGGGTGGAAGGCTGGGGATCTTAGGGGTCCGACCCCCGGGTTCCGGCGTCGCGTTCCGGCGACTCCCCGGGGTCTGCTACGGTCTGGGTATGCTGCGCGGGCTGCTTCTTAGCTGCCGCGGCGAGGGCCTGTAAGAGGCCGGCCCCCTCGCCGCGGAGCGAGCCATGCGCGTCGGCCGCTTTAGGGTTAATCCCGGTGGCGACCTCTCTCTGATTCGTCAGACCAGTTCAGGCGTGAAGTCCTGACGTGTGCCGCCCCGGTCTCCGAAACCGATCAGGAGCACGCAATGTATCCCCAGCAGCAGCCCAGTCCCATGCCGTTCCAGCGCTACCAGGCGTTCGCCCCCGTACGCCTGGCCGACCGCACCTGGCCCGACAAGGTCATCGACCGGGCCCCCCAGTGGTGCGCGGTCGACCTGCGCGACGGCAACCAGGCGCTGATCGACCCCATGGACCCCCACCGCAAGCTCAACATGTTCGAGCTGCTGGTCCGCATGGGCTACAAGGAGATCGAGGTGGGTTTCCCGGCCGCCTCGCAGACCGACTTCGACTTCGTGCGGCAGATCATCGAGGAGGACCGCGTCCCCGACGACGTGGTGATCCAGGTGCTGACCCAGGCCAGGCCCGAGCTGATCGAGCGCACCTTCGAGGCGGTGCGTGGCGCCAAGCAGGCCATCGTCCACCTGTACAACTCCACCTCGACCCTGCAGCGCCGTGTGGTGTTCGGCCAGGACAAGGACGGCATCACGGCGATCGCCGTCGAGGGCGCGAAGCTGTGCAAGAAGCTCGCCGCCCAGATGGGCGACACCGAGATCTACTTCCAGTACTCGCCGGAGTCGTTCACCGGCACCGAGCTGGAGTACGCCGTCGAGGTGTGCGACGCCGTCAACGACGTCTGGCAGCCAACCCCCGACCGCAAGGTCATCATCAACCTGCCGGCCACCGTCGAGATGGCCACGCCGAATGTCTACGCCGACCAGATCGAGTGGATGCACCGCAACCTGGCCTACCGCGACTCGATCGTGCTGTCCCTGCATCCCCACAACGACCGGGGTACGGCCGTCGCCGCAGCCGAGCTGGGCTTCCAGGCCGGAGCCGACCGCATCGAGGGCTGCCTGTTCGGCAACGGCGAGCGCACCGGCAACGTCTGCCTGGTCACCCTGGGCATGAACCTCTTCTCCCAGGGCGTCGACCCGATGATCGACTTCGGCGACATCGACGAGATCCGCCGCGTCGTCGAGTACTGCAACCAGCTCCCGGTCCACCCCCGCCACCCGTACGGCGGCGAGCTGGTCTACACCGCCTTCTCCGGCTCCCACCAGGACGCCATCAAGAAGGGCCTGGAGGCGCTGGAGCGCGACGCGACGGCGGCCGGGGCGCAGGTCGACGACTTCGCGTGGGCCGTGCCCTACCTGCCGATCGACCCCAAGGACGTCGGCCGCACCTACGAGGCCGTCATCCGGGTCAACAGCCAGTCCGGCAAGGGCGGCGTGGCGTACATCATGAAGGCCGAGCACGGCTTCGACCTGCCGCGCCGACTGCAGATCGAGTTCTCCGGCGTCATCCAGTCCCACACCGACACCCAGGGCGGCGAGGTCACTCCGGCCCAGATGTGGGAGGTCTTCCGCGACGAGTTCCTGCCGAACCCGGTGAAGCCCTGGGGCCGCCTCGGCCTGCTGGCCCACCGCAACGTCTCGCAGGTCGACGAGAAGGACGCCATCAGCGCCGACATCCGCGTCGACGGCCAGATCCGCGAGGTCGAGGGCGTGGGCAACGGGCCCATCTCGGCCTTCGTCGACGCGCTCAGCAGCGTCGGGGTCGACGTGCGGGTGCTCGACTACACCGAGCACGCCATGAGCGCCGGCAGCGACGCCCGCGCCGCCGCCTACGTCGAGTGCCAGGTCGGCGACCGGGTGCTGTGGGGCATCGGCGTCGACGCCAACACCGTCACCGCCTCCCTCAAGGCCATCCTCTCGGCCGTCAACCGCGCATCCCGCTGACCGTTTCCATCAGGTGATCGGGGCGCTTCAGAGCCGCCTGAGTGAACCGGATCATCCGGTTCACTCAGGTCTCGTAAGAGCCCGGCGACCTCTTCCGCATCGGCCTGGAAACCCCGTTATAGATGCGACCAACATGTCGGCATAGCACCGTCCAACGTGCCAGCAAATCTCCGGCCAACATGCCAGTGATACTGCGACCAACGTGCTGGCAACCTGGCGGCCAACATGTCGTTGGAGGGTCCACTGTGCCATGCTGATCTGGTGGTTGTCCCTTCGCAGACTCCTCTTGGCAAGGTTGTTCCTCGCCACGCCAGTGTGGCTGTCGGGGAGGCCCTCGCCGATACCCGTGTCGTGCTCGTCAATGGCGCGCGCCAGTGTGGCAAGAGCACATTGGTCCGGCTTCTGGCCAAGGACCGTGCGGCCGAGTGGCGAAATCTCGACACGCCGGTGGTCCGGCAAGCCGCCCTCACTGACCCGGCCGGTTTCGTCGCCTTCCCGGAACTGATGGTGATCGACGAGATCCAGCGGGTGCCCGACCTGTTATTGGCCATCAAAGAGCAGGTGGACACCTACCCGGCGCCTGGTCGCTATCTGCTGACCGGATCAGCGCGAGTGCTGGGCCTTAGGGCGCTTCCGGATCTACTGCCCGGCCGGATGGAGACCATCGAGCTCTGGCCCTTCTCTCAAGGCGAGATCGACGGCACCGCCGATGGCTTCGTGGATGCCCTCTTCACCGAGGGTGAGCGTCTCCGCCACACCTCGGCGGTCACGCGCAACGAGTACGCGGAACGGGTGGTCAGAGGGGGCTTTCCCGAGGCTGTCGCTAGATCGAATCCTCGGCGGCGAGAGCGGTTCCTCGACTCGTATGTGTCCGACCTCATCGCACGAGACGTGAGCCAGTTGGCGGAGATCGAACGGGTACCGCAGATGCGTGCCCTCGTGCGACTGCTGGCCGCGCGGTCGGGTCAGCTTCTGGTCGCCAACGCGATGAGCACCGCCGTCGGGCTGTCCGCGACGACTATCCATCGCTATCTTGCGTTGCTCGACGAGGTGTTCCTGACCAAGCGCATTCCCGCGTGGTCACGCAATATCAGCAGCCGTGCGATCAGTACACCGAAGGTCGCGTTCGTGGATTCGGGGGTGGCCGCGAACCTTCTTGGCGCCGACTCCAGGAGCCTGGTGCGACCGGACGGCCAGTTCGGTCCCCTCCTTGAAGGGTTCGTCCTTATGGAACTGGCCCGCCAGCTGACCTGGTCTGAGCAGCGCGCCGAGTTGTTCCACTATCGCACCAAGGACCAGGTCGAGGTGGACGCCGTCCTGGAGAACCGCCAAGGCCAAGTGATTGGTATTGAGGTCAAAGCGTCATCGACCGTGCGATCCGACGACTTCAGAGGGCTGCGACACCTGGCCGATCGCCTTGGTGACGACTTCATCGTCGGAGTCGTTCTTTACACGGGCACGCAGACTCTCCCCTTTGGCGATCGCATGCGCGCCATGCCGGTCAGCGCCCTATGGGAAGGGCGCTGACCGCGCCGTTGAGGTAACGCTCGCTGGCCACCCAAGCGCAGGCGGCGCTTGACCAACTACGAGCGCAACAACCCCCTACCGCCGCGGCCCCGGACTCCGCGGGTGAAGGAGCAAGCGATGACCGAGGCGACCCGCGATGACGCGGACCCACGCTCCACGTCCGAAGGAGCACGGTTATGACCGAGGCGATCCGCGCTGAGGGCCTGGTCAAGACGTTCGGGCGCACCCGCGCCCTGGACGGGCTCGACCTGACCGTGCGCACCGGCGAGGTACACGGCAGGCTGGTTCGTGCCACGGGCCACCCCTCTTCGCCACCCTGGTGCTAACTACCTGGCGCCGACGCGGTGGGACGTGGTACGGCGATGTCGGCGCCACTGTACGGTGGCCGACCTGGTGAACGTTCGTGGAGGCCGCCTTAGACGAGGTCGCCGTCCTTCAGTGTCCGGGTGAAGGCGTTCCACGCGGAGCCGGTGCACACGAGCGCCGGTCCCGCGACGTTCTTGCTGTCACGGACACCTCGACGTCCACCGGGCAGCTTCGCGACCTCAACGCAGTTACCGCCGTTGCTGCCCGAGCGCGATGACTTGGCCCATTTAGCTGCCCTGAGTTCCTGGGTCAGCTCGTCCATTGCTGTATCTTCTCCTTGATCAATTCCAGGGACTCGCGTTGGGACAGTGCTTCGGAGCGAATTCCCTCGTACCTGAATGCTAGGGTCCGTACGGCCTCTGTCCAGTCGGTTACCTGGGCGTTCGAAGCCGCCTCGATGTAGGCCGTGTCGGGTGTCCCACTCGCTTGGGCGATCATGAAGCCTCCGAGAAGCCCGGTCGTGGACAAGGCCTTAAGCGGGAGAACCTGCATGGTGATCCTCGGAGCCCGCCCGAGTTCAACCAGGTGAGCCAGTTGTTCCGCCATGACATTGGGACTGCCGATCGGCCGGTGGAGTATGCCCTCATCCAGGACCACCCAGAGCATGGGCGGCTTGGGGCGCTTAAGGATTGACTGTCGCTCCATGCGCGCGGTGACATGTTCTTCCACCTCGTCAGGGGTTACACCCGGCTCCCCGTTCAGCATGGCTCTCGCGTAGTTCTCGGTTTGAAGCAGGCCGGGAACGATCAGCGGCTCCCAGGTGCGGAGCGCCTCGGCCGTTGCCTCGACGTCCAGCCATGGACGGAACCAGGGTGGGGCCGTCGAACGACTGACCATCGGCCAGAGGCGCATCAATGCCCCTTCGGCTTCCAAAGCCTCGTCGCAGTGGCGGGCGAACTCCTCGGACGGTGACCGTTTCGCGGTCTCGATCATGCTGATTGTGCCGACCGAGTACGGCACCGCGCGGGCCAGGCGCAACTGGGACCATCCTCGTTCCTTGCGGTGTCGCCGCAGCTCGAAGCCGAACAGGGCGGTCGGGGATTCGGAGGGGTTGAGATCGATTTCCTTTGGCATTGGGGCTCCGAAGGCTCTTCCTCAGCTTTTCACCGGGGGTTTCAGTTAAAGCGTTGATGACTGGTTGAAGTCGATCGAACACATACTGTAGCCAAAGCCTGGGAGGGTGGAAAGGTCGGTCGGGAACAAATTTTCGAGCAGGGGAAGTCATGGAGCCATCGAGCGCGGAGCCGAGGATTCTCGGAGCGGCGACTCTCGCCAGTGTTCACGAATCTGTTTCGCGCGCACGCTCTGAAGTGCGCGGATGGCTGGGAGCCGCCCACCCGGTCATCGACGACGTAGTCCTCGCCACCTCCGAGCTGGTGACCAATGCGATCACGCACTCCAGCTCGAAGCCGAGCGATTTCATCGGCCTCACCCTCATCGAGGCGGACGACGCCGTCGTCATAGAGGTCAGTGATCCGGGTTCGATCTTCTCTGGTCCTCATGTACGGAAAGAGCCGCAATCCGAGCACGGCCGGGGGCTGCTGATAGTCCGCGAGATTTCGCTCGCCTGGGGAACGCGTGAACTCGGCTCGGGTCTGGGCCGTACCGTCTGGTGTGCCATCCGGTTGATCAAGGCTCGCGATGACGCGCCAACTCGCGTGTCCGGCTAGAAAGGCGCCGCCCCGCAAGCGGCTTGCCTTTTGGACGTGGCTCCTCGGCGGAGGTGAGACCGGAGCCCGTCACCAGACGTCCGGCCGGGGCCTTCCCCTCGTGCCCCGCCCGGACCGGCCCCCCGGCGACCTCGGTCGCGCCCCCGCGGGGGGCCACACCACACTCAGACCGGCGCGCGATGCGGGGGCAAGAGCACCATCGCCGTCGCCCAGAACGGTCCTCCGCATCCGGTTCTGGTCGAAGGCGTTAGACCATCTGGGGGCCGGGCCGCTCAACCCGCAGCGGTGAGGCCCAGCAGGTGGGCCTGGGTGGCGGCCGTGTGGTCGAAGGCGGCGGCGCGGTCTTGCTCGATGACGTTCTTGTACATGCCGAACAGCTCGAAGCTCACCGAGCCGTAGATGGCGGTCCAGGACTCCAGCGCCCGCAGGATCAGGTCGTCGGAGAGCGTGGAGAACAGTGCCTCGCGGAGCGGCCCGGCATCCGCCGCGAAGCTTTCGGGAGCGGGCGGAAGGCCAGGCAGCGGCGACAACCGCCCCGCCTCGTCGGCGTCGCGCAGGATCGCCGCGAAGACGATGCCGTCGCGGGCGGCGGCCACCGCGGTGTCCTGAGGTGCGACGTAGCCGGGCACGGGGGAGCCGTGGATGAGGGCGTACTCGGACGGGTGGGCGAGCGCCCAGGTGCGTATGGAGCGGCAGACGGCCATCCACCGGTCGAGGTGGCGGTCGCGCGGACACGCCGCGTCGGCCTCCTCCACTGCGGCCCCCACCGCGTTGAACGCCTCGATGATGAGCGCGGTGAGCAACTCGTCCCGGCTTGGGAAGTAACGGTAGATCGCCGACGAGACCATGCCGAGCTCCCGTGCCACGGCGCGCAGGGAGAGCCCGGAGGTGCCCTCGATGGCGAGCTGGCGCCGGGCCACCTCTTTGATCTCGCTGATCAGCTCGGCGCGGACACGTTCGCGAGCGGTACGGCTGGCGTTCATCGAATCCTTTCAGCGTGGAGACCCCGGCCTTCAGGCCGGGGAGGAAAC
>NZ_JBFBIK010000145.1:0-16724 GCF_040685555.1 Sphaerisporangium sp. NPDC088356 | reverse complement strand
CGAGGGGATCGAGGCCGGCGGCCACGACGTCGGACAGGAGCACGACGTTGCCGGTTGGTGCTAGGGAGCTGTGCAGGTGGGGGTGGGGGTGGTGTTGGTGCCGGTCCAGCTGCCGTTGAAGCCGAAGGTCGTCGAGGCTCCGGCCCCCAGGCTGCCGTTGTAGCTGAGGTTCTTCACCGTCTCGGCGCTACCGCTCTGGGTCAGGGCCCCGTTCCAGAGCTGGGTGATCGTCTGGCCGTTGGCGAAGGTCCACTTGACCGTCCAGCCGGTGATCCCCGTGGTACCCGTGTTCCTGACCGTCACCTCGGCTCCGAACCCGCCCTGCCAGGAGTTCGTGATCTTGTATGTGGCCGAGCATCCGGCGCCCGTGGGCGGCGGCGTGGGAGTGGGGGTCGGGGTGGGGGTGACGGTGGGCGTCGGGGTCGGAGTGGGGGGCGGCGGGGTCGTGCCGAGCAGGCGGGTCAGGGCCGGGTACCACTTGTCGGCCATCTTCTGGTCGCCCGTGCTGTTCGGGTGCACCCCGTCGTAGGTGTCGCTCGCGGTGCTGAACCCGGTCCACTGGTCCACGACCACGATCGGTGACTGGGCGGTGGTCTTGGACGCGGCCCAGCCGGGGATCGCGGCGTTGAGCGCGACGGCGCGCTGGCCGCACTCGGCGCAGGTGCTGGGGTTCATCGGGATGATCTGGGCGACCACGATCTTCATGTTGGGGTTGCTCGCCCGCATCTGGTCGACCAGCTTGCCGTACGCCGCGAGGATCGTGGCCGTCGGGCGGTTGCTCCACACGTCGTTGGTCCCGAAGTGCATCAGGACGATGTCGGGCGTGGTGGCGGAGAGCCAGCCGGGAAGCTGGTTCTGGTCGGCCACGTTGGTGACGAGCGCGCCGCCGTGGCCCTCGTTGTCGCCGTCGTAGGACACCGAGCATCCCTGGGGCGGCAGGGTGCCGACGAAGTCGAGGCCGGTGTAGCCGCCCTGAGCCAGCTTGTTCCACAGCAGGGCCCGCCAGCAGCCGGGCGAGCCGGTGATGGAGTCACCGAGCGGCATGATCCTCACGGTCGCGGCCCGGGCGGGCAGGACGGGCGTGATGACCAGGTACGCCAGCACTCCGATCAGGGCCGTCACCATCGCCAGGAGCGCGCGCCTCGTGGTCGCCATCCCTCACCTCCGGTAGTCCGCCTCGCGATCGTAGGGACACGGGTCCTTTCGGAGGAAGGAAGCCGCTTGCCGGAGCCCTGATGACCTGGGCCTAAGCCTCATCCGGAGCTGAAAGTTACATGGGCACGGGTGGTGCGGGCCCGTACGGTCGTCGGCCACCGCCGGGCCAAGGCGAGGATGGGCACGCCACGTCCGCCGGCACTGGCAGGCGGCACGTACGCTCCTCCACGGAGTCCATCCCGCCGACTCCAGCATTGTCGTGAAATATCCCTATTTGGGCTGGTCAAGCGCCATGTCCTCCTCGGAGTGCGAGGGATCGGGGGCGTCGAGGGGGCGCAGCCGCTCCCACACGAGGAAGACGGCGCCGACGACGATCATGGCGATGCCGGTCCAGAGGTTGATGCGGATGCCTTCGGCCTTGTCCACGGCCGCCTTGCCGTCCAGGAGGCCGACGACCGAGAGGATCACGCCGTACAGGAGGAACAGGGCGCCGATGATCCGGCGGATGTCGAACAGCCGGGCGACGCGCTTGCGGCCGGTCTCGTCGCTCACAGGGGTCTCCGATCGGGGAAGTCGACGGCGGGGGACGCGGGGCCCCGCGCGGTCATGGTGCTAACGGGGATGGTCGTGGTCATCAGATGCGTCATGGTCATCAGATGAAGGGGATGTAGAACGCCGCAGCCAGGATGACGGCGCCGGCGCCGAGCACGATGGGGGAGCGGAACCAGGCCTTGTCGCCCTTCAGCGCGTCGTCCGCGATCGAGGCGTCGCTGAGACCGTAGACCAGGCCTCGCAGCTCGCTCTCGGGCTTGGGCGCGGTGACCAGGGTGACCACGATGGACACGATCGCGTCCACGACGAACGCCGTGCCCGCACCCCAGAAGGTGGCGTTGAGCTCGGTGCCGAAGTGGATCACGCCGGCCTTGAACAGGATGTACGAGGCGAACGCCGCGAGCGTGCCCGTCAGCAGGCCCCAGAAGCCGGCCCACGCGGTCATCCGGCGCCAGAAGAGGCCGATGATGAACGTCGCGAACAGCGGCGCGTTGAAGAACGAGAACAGCGTCTGCAGGTAGTTCATGATGTTGCTGAACCCGGAGGCGATCAGCGCGGTGCCGATGCCGAGCACGACCCCGCCGACGGTGGCGAGGCGCCCGAGCTTCAGGTAGTAGTCGTCGGGCTTGTCCTTCTTCACGTGCGAGCGCCAGATGTCGTACGTGAAGACCGTGTTGAAGCCGCTGATGTTGGCCGCCATGCCGGCCATGAACGAGGCCAGCAGGCCGGTGACGGCGATGCCCAGCACGCCGTTGGGCAGCAGGTCGCCCATCAGCAGCGGGATGGCCTCGTTGTACTGGGGGCCGCCCGGCTTGCCGAGGTCGCTGAAGAGCACCAGCGCGACCAGGCCGGGGATGACGGTGACGGCCGGGATCATCAGCTTGGGGTACGCCGCGACGATCGGGGTGAGCCGCGCCGCGGTGGTGTTGCGCGCGGACAGCCCGCGCTGCACCTCGGCGAAGTTGGTCGTCCAGTAGCCGAAGGACAGCACGAAGCCGAGGCCGAGCACGATGCCGATCCAGTGCGCGCCGAGGGGGTTGGTGTCGGCGGAGCCGGTGCCCGCCCAGGCGTGCAGGCCGGGGTCGCCGAGCGCCGACTGCCTGACCTTGTCGGCCAGCCCGGAGAAGCCACCCACCTTGATCAGCCCGAGCGCGGTGATGGGGATGAGGCCGGCGAGGATGACGAAGAACTGCATCACCTCGTTGTAGATCGCGGAGGACAGGCCGCCGAGCACGACGTACGCGAGCACGATGGCCGCCGACACCACGATCGACAGCAGCAGGGGCCATCCGAGCAACGCGCCCATGACGAGCGCGAGCGCGTACAGGTTGATGCCGGCGATGAGCACCTGCGCCACGGCGAAGGTGATCGCGTTGAGGAGCTGGGTCTGGCCGTTGAAGCGGCGCCGCAGGAAGTCGGGCACGCTGTGGACCTTGGACCGGTAGTAGAACGGCATCATCACGATGCCGAGGAAGACCATCGCGGGGACGGCCCCGATCCAGTAGTAGTGCACGGTCGCGATGCCGTACTGCGCGCCGTTCGCGGCCATGCCGAGGATCTCGGTGGCGCCGAGGTTGGCGGACAGGAAGGCGAGGCCGGTGATCCAGGCGGGGAGCGATCGTCCGGAGAGGAAGAAGTCCAGGCTGGTACGGATGGCGCGGCGGGCCGCCAGGCCGATGCCGAGCACGGTGGCGAAGTAGAGCGCCAGGACGACGTAGTCCAGGAGGTTCACGTCGAGTTTCAGGTCCGGCGCCGCGAGAGTGAGGTGATGAGGCACGAACCCCCCGTTACCCTGAAATTTCGCCCTTTCACCTGCTGGTTCGTGTGAGTTGTGAGGTGTGCCGTCGCGGTCGCGGAGATGCTCCACAGTGCGCCCGGTTCGTCACCCTGGACGCTCGCCAGGAAGCGCCGGGAGCGGTACGCCCAGCGTGCCGGCGGCCTCACGGTCAGGGGCGAGAAAGTTTAGTCCCCAAACTATTGACGCGCCGGGCCGGACTGTGTGAACCTGCGGCCGAGGCTTGTCAGGGGCCTCTGGGAACCATGCACGCTGGAGGTCGACGGTCAGGGTCCCACCTGATCGTGCATGGCGGTTGTCCGCATTTCGAAGGGATTCGAAGGGAACCGTTCATGCGCAAGAAGCTCCTCAGCATGCTCGCGATGGCGCTGGCCGCGTCCTTCCTCGCGGGCGTCAAGGCGCCGCCGGTGGCGGCCGCCACGTCCGAGCCGTACACGTACAAGAACGTCCAGATCGCCGGCGGCGGGTTCGTACCGGGGATCATCTTCAACCAGACCCAGAAGGACCTCATCTACGCCCGCACCGATATCGGCGGCGCCTACCGGTGGAACCAGGGCACCCAGACCTGGACCCCGCTGCTCGACTGGGTCGGGTACGACAACTGGGGCCTGAACGGCGTGGTGAGCATGGCCACCGACTCGGTGGACCCGAACAAGGTCTACGCGGCGGCCGGGATGTACACCAACTCCTGGGACCCGAACAACGGGGCGATCCTGCGTTCCAGCGACAAGGGAGCGACCTGGCAGACCACGGCCCTGCCGTTCAAGCTCGGCGGCAACATGCCCGGCCGGGGCATGGGCGAGCGCCTGGCGATCGACCCGAACAAGAACAGCGTCCTGTACTTCGGGGCGCCCAGCGGGAACGGCCTGTGGCGGAGCACCGACTCCGGCGTCACCTGGGCGAAGGTCGCCAACTTCCCCAACGCCGGCAACTACGTCGCCACCCCGGGCGACGCCTACAACGGTGACAACCAGGGCGTCGTCTGGGTGACGTTCGACAAGCGCACCGGCACCTCCGGCAACGCCACGCAGACGATCTACGTAGGCGTCGCGGACAAGGCCAACACCGTCTACCGCACCACCAACGGCGGGACGAGCTGGGAGCGCGTCGCCGGGCAGCCGACGGGGTACATCGCGCACAAGGGCGTCCTCGACACCACCAACGGCTACCTCTACATCGCCACCAGCGACACCGGCGGCCCGTACGACGGGGCCAAGGGCGACGTGTGGCGGTACGCCACCGCGACCGGCGCCTGGACGCAGATCAGCCCGATCCCCTCCAGCAGCTCGGACGACTACTTCGGCTACAGCGGCCTGACGGTCGACCGCCAGCACCCCGGCACGCTCATGGTCGCGACGCAGGTCTCGTGGTGGCCGGACGTCATCTTCTTCCGCAGCACCGACTCGGGAGCCACCTGGACGCGGGTGTGGGACTTCTCCAGCTACCCCAACCGCTCGTTCCGCTACAAGATGGACGTCTCCGCGGCCCCGTGGCTGACCTTCGGGACCAACCCGTCCCCGCCCGAGGTCACGCCCAAGCTGGGCTGGATGACCGAGTCGATGGAGATCGACCCGTTCAACTCCGACCGCATGATGTACGGCACCGGCGCCACGATCTACGGCACCACGGACCTGACCAAGTGGGACACCGCGGGCGCGCAGTTCACCATCAAGCCCATGGTCGCAGGCCTGGAGGAGACCGCCGTCCTCGACCTGATCAGCCCGCCGACCGGCGCGCCGCTCATCAGCGGCCTCGGTGACATCGGAGGCTTCCGCCACAACGACCTCACCCAGGTCCCGGCCATGATGTTCACCCAGCCGGTGTTCACCAGCACGACCAGCCTCGACTACGCCGAGACCAACCCGAGCGTGATGGTCAGGTCGGGCAACTTCACCGACTCCGACCGGCCCAACGACAGCCATGTGGCGTTCTCCACCGACGGCGGCGCGAACTGGTTCCAGGGCACCGAGCCCGGCGGCGTCAACAGCGGCGGCACCGTCGCCGCCAACGCCGACGGCAGCAGGTTCGTCTGGGCGCCGGGCGACTCCGGCCTCCAGGTCGTCTACTCGGTCGGGTACGGCAACAGCTGGACCCAGTCGTCGGGTGTCCCGGCGAACGCCGTCATCGAGTCCGACCGGGTCAACAAGAACAAGTTCTACGCCTTCTCGGCCGGCGGCTTCTACGTCAGCACCAATGGCGGCGCCACCTTCACCAAGACCGCCGCCACCGGCCTCCCGTCCACCGGCAACGTGCACTTCAAGGCCCTGCCGGGCATCGAGGGCGACATCTGGCTGGCCGGCGGCACCTCCACCGGCACCTACGGCCTGTGGCACTCCACCGACTCCGGCGCCTCCTTCACCAAGCTGGCCAACGTCGCCCAGGCCGACAACATCGGATTCGGCAAGGCCGCGCCGGGCAAGACGTACCAGGCGCTCTACACGGTCGCCAAGATCGACGGGGTGCGCGGCGTGTTCCGGTCCGACGACGCCGGGGCCACCTGGGTCCGGATCAACGACGACCAGCACCAGTACGGCAACTTCGGCGAGGCGCTGACCGGCGACCCGCGCGTCTACGGCCGCGTCTACATCGGCACCAACGGCCGGGGCATCATCTACGGCGACCGCACCGGTGGCGGGACTCCCGACACCACGGCGCCGTCCAAGCCGGGTACGCCTACGGCGGGGTCGATCACGTCGTCGGGTGCGTCGTTGTCGTGGGCGGCGTCGACGGACGACGTGGGGGTGTCGGGGTATGACGTGTACCGGGAGGCGGGTGCCACCGATGTGAAGGTGGGTGCGGCGACCTCCACGTCGTTCGCGTTGACCGGGTTGTCGGCGAGTACGTCGTACACGTTCTATGTGGTGGCGCGGGACGCGGCGGGCAACAGCTCTGCGGCCTCCAACCCCGTCACGTTCACCACCAGCAGCGGCGGCGGCACGGATACCACGGCGCCGTCCAAGCCGGGTACGCCTACGGCGGGGTCGATCACGTCGTCGGGTGCGTCGTTGTCGTGGGCGGCGTCGACGGACAACGTGGGGGTGTCGGGGTATGACGTGTACCGGGAGGCGGGTGCCACCGATGTGAAGGTGGGTACGGCGACCTCGACCTCGTTCGCGTTGACCGGGTTGTCGGCGAGTACGTCGTACACGTTCTACGTGGTGGCGCGGGACGCGGCGGGCAACAGCTCCGCGGCCTCCAACCCCGTCACGTTCACCACCACCAGCGGCGGCGGCACCGGCGGTGGCTGCACGGCCACCTACCAGGTCACCAACTCCTGGCAGGGTGGCTTCCAGGGCGACGTCGCGGTCAAGAACACCGGCACCGCGGCGATCACCGGCTGGACGGTGAAGTGGACCTTCGCCAACGGCCAGACCATCACCCAGATCTGGAACGGCACCCTCACCCAGACCGGGGCGGACGTCACCGTGAAGAACGTGAGCTACAACGGCGCCCTGGGCGCCGGCGCCTCGACGTCGTTCGGCTTCAGCGGCACCTGGACGACGGCCAACGCCGTCCCGGCGACGGTCACCTGCACGGCGAGCTAGTCCCCGTGATCAAGGGAAGGGCCCGGCGCCATCCGGGCGCCGGGTCCTTCCCCGGAGATGGACGGAGGAGGCGGGTCAGAAGGCCGAGACGTAGGTGGACATCGACGGGTAGTTCACCCGGGTGGCGGCGTTGTAGCAGACGATGTCACGCACGAGAGCCTCGTTGCCGGACGTGTTCCACAGGGTGAGCAGGTTGCAGTACTCCGGCCCTGGCCCGAAGGCCGTGACCTGGACGTCGTCCTGGAGCACGCCGACCTTGTGGAAGGTGACGAGGCGGAAGCCGACCCCGGCGGTCTGGATGTCGTTGAAGGAGCCCTGCGCGTTGTAGTTGATCGCCGGCGGCACCGGGATGTACGGCCCGGGGTTGGCGGGGGTGTTGTCGTAGGTGTAGGCGAAGTTCTTCGGCGGGATCGCCGCCCCCGTGATCGCCCGCTCTCGGTGGTAGGTGAGGTTCCACCCGGTGTTGAGCGGGACGCTCGTCGCGTCGTGGCACCTCACCTGGATCTTCTGCCCGCCGGAGTACGGCGACCAGGCGCCGATCTTGCAGCGGGCGGGCACGCTCGGATCGACGGCCGTGACCTGGATGTTGCCCGCCTGGCCGCTGGAGCCGATCCCCTGCAGGTCCACGGTCCACACGCCCGTGCCGGTCGGCGTGACGGTGTTGGGGGCGAGGGCCGAGTTGAACGTCGAGCCGATGGAGGCGCCGGTCCAGTGCACGTAGGCGAACGCCTTGGGAAGGGGCACCGGCCCTGTGCTCTCGGAGAAGACGATGGAGTACGGCGTGGAGACCGGGCCGCCGCCGTACTTGTAGCACTGCACCGCCACGATCTCGTCGGGTCCCGACGGGAACCACTTCTGGACCTGGCACCAGTAGGCGGTGTCGGACACCGCCGTGACGTGCACGATCCCGCCGGTCGGGATGCCGATCTGCGGGAACCTCACGAACGTCTGGCCGACCCCGCCGGGGGTGACCGTGACGGTGGGCCCCGCCGGCCAGCTGCCCGCCTGGTGGTTGAGGTCCGGTACGCCGGACGTGGTGTTGACGTACGCGAATCCCCAGCGGTTGGGGACGGCCGCTTGCGCGCTGGTGGTCACCGTGGTGAGACCCGCTGCGAGCATGGCCGTGATGCAGAGCACCCTTAAAGTCACTCTTCGTAACCGACTCATGTCGTCCTCCATCCAATTCGGGGCTGGACTGGCACACGTAACCGCGACGCCGGTGTCCCGGCGAGAGTGGTTGAGGATGGAGTGTCTGGAATCACACTGCCTCTATGGCTTTTGATAACCCGCCAGATGACCTTTGAAAAGACCCAACCTTTCCGGCCGGGCCGGCTCTCCAAAACTTCGCGAGTCATCGGTCAGGACCGGCACGGGGTGGATGACCGTCCGAAAACCCGCAGGTAGGAGGCGTCGGCGCGCCCGGGGGTCTTCACCCGGAGTCGTACGGCGAGTTCTACCTGCGGTAGGAGGCAAGCATGGACGGGCCCACCTATTGTGGACAACTACAGGGGGTACGACCGGGGGGAGCACAGGTGGGCGTGACCGGCGACACGCGCGGCGACGCCGCCGGGGGCTCAAAGCCCGAAGGTTTCAAGGGCTGGCTGGAGGGCGTGCGCGCGACGCGCACGGGCCGCCTGACGCTGAAGATCGTCATCGGCGTGGTGGGGGCCGCGCTGGTGATCGGCGGCCTGCTCCTCGTGCCGCTGCCCGGCCCCGGATGGCTGATCGTGTTCGCCGGCCTGGCCGTGCTCGCGACCGAGTTCGAGTGGGCCCACCGGCTGCTGGAGTTCGCCAAGAAGACCCTGTCCAGCTGGACCGACTGGCTCAAGCGCCAGGGCTGGCTCGTGCGCATCCTGGTCGGCGTGGTGACGCTGGCCGCCGCCGCCGTGCTCGTGTGGTTCATGATCAAGATCAGTCTCGGCATCGACCTCATCGAAGAGGCCCGCCGGTTCGTGACGTGACGGATCAGCGGTTTCCGCGGGCGGCGTACTCGAGATTCCGCTGGGAAGCCGGTCAGCGAATTGTCACCTGGGTGCGCGACAACTCTCCGAGAAATGTGATGGAAAGCATAAAGAACATCGCTTGATCGGAGTAACGTCCGGCATCAGAGCCCCTCACCGGACAAGAGGTGCATAGGTGAGTGCCATCCAGGGACGCGTGTGAGCACCGTCGCGGCACCCGTGCCGTCCCCTGTGCCGTCCCCCGTTCCCCGCGAGTTCGCGGACGTCATCCGCGCCCACCTCGCCGATCTCACCGAAGAGATGATCGCCGACATCCAGGCGAGCGTGCCCGAGTACGCGAGGCCGGGCGACGAGAAGTACGTCAGGGCCGTGCGGCGGGCGGTGGAGGAGGCGCTCAAGCAGTTCCTTGACCGGGCCGCCGAGAACGGCGCGGGCAGGGGGAGGCTGCTGGAGGTCTACCGCGCGATCGGCAAGGGCGAGGCCAACGAGGGCCGGCCGCTCGACTCGCTCCAGGCGGCCCTGCGCATCTGTGCCCGGGTGGCCTGGCGGCGGCTCGCCCTGGAGTCCGAGACGCTGAACCTCTCGCGGCAGCGGCTGTGCGCGGTCGGTGAGGCGATCCTCGTGTACCTGGACGAGATCGCCGCCGCCGCGGCCGAGGGGTACGCCGAGGCGCAGGTCAAAGTCGCCGGGGAGCTGGAGTTGCGGCGCCGTCGCCTGCTCGACCTGCTGGTGTCCTACCCGCCCGCCGACCCCCGGGCCGTGGAGGACCTGGCCAGGGCGGTGCGGTGGGCGGTGCCGAGGACCGTCGCCGGGGTCGCGCTGGCCGCCCGGTCACCGGGTGCCGGCGCCCGCCCCGCCCTCCCGCCGGACGTGCTGTCCGACCTCGACCGGTCCGATCCGTGCCTCGTCGTGCCCGACCCCGAAGGCCCCGGCCGTACGAGGATTCTCGACGTCGCGCTGCGCGACTGGTTCGTCGTCCTCGGCCCGCCGGTGCCCGTGAACGAGGCGGCGCAGTCGCTGCGCCTGGCCCGCGAGGCGCTCGCGCTCGCCCGGCGTGGGGTGCTGGCGTGCGACCAGGTCATCCGCTGCGCCGACCATCTGTCCACGCTCATCATCTTCAGGGATGAAGCGCTGATCAGGGTGATGAGACGGGTGAGGCTGGCGCCGCTGCGCGAGCTTCGCCCCGCGCAGCGCGACCGCATCGCCGAGACCCTGCTGGCGTGGCTGCAGAGCGGCTACAACGCCAACGAGGTGGCGTCGCGGCTGCACATCCACCCGCAGACCGTGCGTTACCGGCTCAGGCAGGCGACGGAACTGTTCAGCGACCAGCTGAAGGCGCCCAACGACCGTTTCGAGCTGGAAATAGCACTCCGCGCGCGAGCTCTGTCCGCGCGGGCCGTACAGCGCTGAAAAAGGCTGTGCGGGTATGTAGGTGAGTTCTCTTCGGCATGCCTGACATGCTGTTTTGTCATTCACATGACACGCCGGCGGGCACCTTTCATTGCCCGGGACAATGTTATTCACTCGCAACTGGCTTAACTTTCTGGCATTCAGTCGAAAAAAGGCTGTTAATGGCTGGAAGGCAGAAAGTCATGCGTTTTCGGGTCGTCGTCTCGGCATTGGTCGGGGCAGTACTGTTCTCCTCGGGGTTCACGGGGACCGCGCACGCCGAGACCTCCCCGAGCGGGGCGAACGACTGGACGTGCAGGCCGCCGGCTGCCCATCCGCGTCCGGTGGTCCTGGTCCACGGCACCTTCGAGAACATGGCGCTCAACTGGCTGAAGATCGCTCCGGTGCTGAAGAGGAACGGCTACTGCGTCTTCGCGCTCAACTACGGTGGCACGGAGAACGGCCTGATCCAGGGCACCGGGGACATCGCCCGGTCGGCCGGGCAGCTGTCGGCCTTCGTCGACCGGGTGCTCGCGGCGACCCAGGTGCCGGAGGTGGACATCGTCGGCCACTCCCAGGGCGGCATGATGCCGCGCTACTACCTGAAGTTCCTCGGCGGCGCCGCCAAGGTGCGCAAGCTGGTCGGCATCGTGCCCTCCAACCACGGCACGAGCCTCAGCGGCCTGGTCGTGCTCGGCAACCTGCTCGGTCTCACCGGGCCCATCACCGACGCCTGCCCGGCCTGCGGGCAGCAGATCGCCGGCTCGGACTTCCTGGCGAACCTGAACTCCGGCGGCGACACGGTCCCCGGCGTGGACTACTCGGTCATCACGACCAGGTTCGACGAGGTCGTCACCCCGTACACGTCGGCGTACCTCAACGGTCCCGGGGTGCGGAACCTCCTGCTCCAGGACTCGTGCCCGTTCGACCTCAGCGCCCACGTGGGCGTGATCGTCGACCCCGTCGTCCAGAGGATGGTGCTCAACGAGCTGGACACCTCCTCCTCACACGGGCGGATCAACTGCCTGAACCCGCTGGGCTGACACCGAGCGGGGCTCCACGGCTCAGGAGTCCCGCTTCAGCCGAGCCCTCCAGCGTCCGCGCGATGCCGAAGTCGATCACCCGCGGCCCGTCCGGGCACAGCATGGCGGAGGGAAGGCGGTCGGCGGGGAAGCCGGTCAGAGGTACAGGCCGGTGCCCTGCTCGGACTGCGGGGTGGCGAGGGCGTGCAGGTCGCGCTCGCGCATGACGAGGTAGACCTGCCCGTGGACCTCGACCTCGTATTGGTCCTCGGAGTTGAACAGCACCTTGTCGCCCACCTTGACCAGCCGGGCGTTCGCTCCGACGCCGCACACCTCGCCCCACACCAGCCGGTTCGCCATCGTGACGGTGGCCGGGATGACGATGCCCGCCGAGCTGCGGCGCTCCTCGGACTCCGGCTCGACCTTGACCATGACGCGGTCGTGGAGCATCTGGATCTCGAACTTCGGGTCAGCCACCTTCGCAGCTTATTCGGCCGCGGGGTGGAAGGTGACGCGACTTCGTCCGGTCCCGCCAGATGGGAGCGCTCCCATTGACATGATCTGTAGGGTGGCCGCAGAGGAGGCGTGATGACCGAGGACTTCAGCGAATGGCAGTGGGTCAACGAGCCCACCAAGTGGTCGGCGGGTGAGGATCTCCGGGTCACCGCCGACGCGCGCACCGACGCCTGGCGGGTCACCCACTACGGGTACACCTACGACACCGCCCACATGTTCGGCAAGGTCGTGTCCGGCGACCTGCGCGTGACCACCACCTTCCAGGCCTCCTACGCCGAGCAGTACGACCAGGCGGGCGCCATGCTCCGCGTGGACGAGAAGAACTGGATCAAGGCGGGCGTCGAGTACGTCGACGGGAAGATCAACGTCAGCGCTGTGGTGACCAGGGACTTCTCCGACTGGTCCATCCTGCCGGTCTCCGGCCCGGTCGAGTCGGTGAGCCTGGAGCTGGTGCGCCGGGGCGACACCGTGATCGTGAAGTACGGCCTCGACGGTGCCGAGCCGCTCACCATGCTCCGTCTCGCCTACTTCCCGCCGTCGGTCCCCTCTCTGGCGGGCATCATGTGCGCGGCTCCCGTGGGCGAGGGGTTCGAGACCCGCTTCACCTCGTTGAAGGTCTCCGACGACCCGGCGTAACCACCTAATCCGCCGCATTTAAGCGATATGTCCCCTATGACCGTTTTTCGGGAGGAAAGTTGTCTATTGAAGGGGAGTCGAGCGGGTGTAGGACCGTAATATGGATACGTATGGATTCGGGTGTTTGCGGGGGTCTTGATGGTGTATCGCCATACCTCGGCCGTCACATCGCCCATGGTCCCGTGCGCCGCTGAGGGGTTGAAGCGTGACTGACGAGACCAGGCGGGCGCCGCGGAGTCTGGATACCAGCGCTCCCAACTACGCCCGAATCGCCAATTACTTTCTCGATGGAAAAGACAACTTCGCCGCCGACCGCGAAGCGGCCGAGCAGATTCTGGCCGTGGCGCCCGAGATCCGCGTCATGGCGAGGGAGAGCCAGGCCTTCCAGGGCCGGGTGATCCGCTATCTCGTGGAGCAGGGCGTCACGCAGTTCATCAACGTCGGAGCCGGGATCCCGGGCCGGCAGAACACCCATGAGGTCGCCCAGTCCCTGACGCCCGACGCCCGGGTGGTGTACGTGTCCACCGATCCGGTCGTGCTGTCGCATTCCCGGGCGCTGCTCGCCACCGACGACCGCACAGGCGTCGTCGAGGGCGACATCCTGCACCCCGCCGAGCTGCTCGCGGACCCCCGCCTGCGGCGGGTGATCGACGTCGAGCGGCCCTTCGCCGTCGTGGTCATCAGCGCCCTGCAGTTCATCCCCGTCGAGGACGGCCCCTTCAAGCGCGTGGCCGAGCTCCGCGACCTGATGCCGGTGGGCAGCCATCTGGTCGTCATCCACGCGGTCTTCGACTCCCGTCCCGAGGCGGCGGGGCCGATCGTGGACATCTACCAGCGGGTCCTCGGCCGCGCCGAGGACGCCTCCCGCACGCGCGACCAGGTGCTGGGCTTCTTCGACGGCATGGAGCTGGCCGACCCCGGGCTGGTCTACATACGGCAGTGGCGCCCCGACAACCCCCTGAACGTCCACCGGCCCGAGAAGGCCTGGCTGGTGGGCGGGGTCGCCCGCAAGACCGGCTCCTGACGCGCTCGCGAGCCTCTATTTCCTTGTGGCTATATGCCGCGAGAGTTATCATCATTGCATGGCTACCGCCTTCGCCGTGCTGGCCGAACCCCACCGCCGCCGCATCCTCGACCTGCTGCTGGAGCGGCCGAGGGCCGTGGGCGAGCTGGTCGAGGAGCTCGGCCTGACCCAGCCCGGCACCTCCAAGCATCTCAAGGTGCTCCGCGAGGCGGGTCTCGTACGGATGCGCCCGGACGCCCAGCGGCGCGTCTACGAGCTGCGGCCGGAGCCGCTCGCCGAGGTGCACGAATGGCTGGAGCCGTACCGGCGCATGTGGGCGAGCCGCCTCGACGCGCTGGAGCGCCATCTCGACGCCATGCCCGGTCTGGACGGCTGACCGGAGCCTGACGCGACGCTCCGGTGTGAACGCCTGCCACGGCCGTCCTCGGGTCACCGTCCGCCGACGGCACCTCGCACGGTGTAACTTTTCTTCGCTGCCGCGTGCATCTTTATAGATTCTTTGCATCGCACCCTGGTGCCGGACCTCGCACGGCGATGTGATTACTCCGCCTGAGCCCCCACTCGGGCATCGAGAAGGAGTCACATCAGTGATATCTTCACTACGCCGCGTGACCATATCGGGAGTGTCCGCGGTGCTTCTGCTGTCCGTCACACCCGCCGCCCTCGCGGCGGCCACCACGCTGGGCGAGCCGGCCGGCGCCCCGGTGTCCTGCGCGGCGACGCTCTCCGCACCGACGCGCGAGGCGGCGTTCTCCAACGCGTCCAAGGCCACCGGCGTGCCCGAGGCCCTGCTCAAGGCGGTGGCCTACATGGAGTCCCGCTGGGACGACCACCAGGGCCTGCCCAGCAGCGGTGGTGGCTACGGCCTGTTCGGCCTGAGCGACCACGCGCCCGAGGCCTGGGACGGTTCCGGCAAGGGCCGCACGACCGAGACCAAGAGCCAGATCGAGACGGCGGCCGGCCTGACCGGCGTCCCGGTGGCCGCGCTCAAGCAGGACCCCAACGCGAACATCTGCGGCGGCGCGGCGCTGCTGGCGTCCTACCACGATGGCGGCGGGCTGCCGGCCTGGCGGAGCGCGGTGGCCCGCTTCGACGGCAAGAACAACTTCGTCCAGCAGGTGTACCAGACCCTGAAGACGGGGCAGAGCCGCGTCACCGAGGACGGCAGCCGGGTGACGCTGGCCCCCGACGCCTCGGTCGCGGTGCCGAGCGAGCGGACGGCCGCCGCCCATGACACCGACTGTCCGGCCGACCTCGGCTGCGAGTGGCTAGAGGCGCCGTACGCGAAGGGCAAGCCCACTGAACCGGATAACACCGTCAGCTACGGCAACCACGACATCGCCGACCGGACCGGGCCGGGTGGACCGAAGCTCCAGTACATCGTCATCCACGACACCGAGGGCAGCTACGCGTCCTCGGTGAGGCTGGTCCAGGACCCGACCTATCTCGCGTGGAACTACACGATCCGCTCCTCCGACGGGCACATCGCCCAGCACCTCGACGCCAAGGACGTGGGCTGGCACGCCGGGAACTGGTACGTGAACATGCACTCGATCGGCATCGAGCACGAGGGCTTCGCCGGGACCGCCGGGTGGTACACCGAGTCGATGTACCAGAACTCGGCCGCGCTGGTGAAGTACCTCGCCGGGAAGTACGGCATCCCGCTCGACCGGGCCCACATCATCGGCCATGACCAGGTGCCCGGGACTCTCTTCGGCAACACCAAGAGCGTGCACTGGGACCCGGGACCGTACTGGGACTGGGACCACTACTTCGAACTCCTCGGCGCTCCGATCGGCGGCGCGCGGACGGGCACGGCCGACGTGGCGGCGGGCGACGTCGTGGAGGTGCGGACGGGTTACGGTGCCAATCCGCAGACCGTGACCGGGTGCGCGGCGGCTTCGCCGGGCTCGCCCGACTGCGTCCCGGGGGCGGGCACGAACTTCGTTCCCCTCCACCAGTCGCCGGACGACAGCGCGCCTCTCGCCAAGGACCCGGGATGGAAGCCGGACGGTGCGGCCGGCACGACGTACGTGAGCGACATCAGCGCGCGTGTCACCTCCGGGCAGAAGCTCGTCGTCGCACAGGTGCAGGGCGACTGGCTCGGCGTGTGGTGGGCCGGCTCCCTCGCCTGGCTGCGCAACCCGGCCGCCACGCCGGTGGTGGTCCGCACCACGGCCGAGACGGTCACGGTGAAGTCCACCACGACACCGGCCGGCATCTACGGTCGCGCGTACCCGGAGGCGTCCGCGTACGCGGGGACCGGCATCCCCGTGCAGGCGCTCTCCGCGCTGGAGTACAAGATCCCGGTCGGGCAGGCGTACGCCGTCAGCGACGACGACGTGGTCACCGACTACTACCGGGCGGTCAGCTTCGACGGGTCGGCTCCGGGTGACCGCACCGACGTCGTCAGCCAGGACAGGTACTACCAGCTGTGGTACGCGCACCGCCAGGTGTTCGTCCGCACCGCCGAGGTGGACCTGCGCGCGCCCGAGAAGCCGGCGATCGCGAACACCGTGCTCCCGGCGGTGAGCGGGGTCGCCAAGGTCGGAGAGGATCTCACGGCCTCCAGCGGTTCCTGGTCGCGGCGGCCGGCGGGCTTCGGCTACCAGTGGTACGTCGGCGGCACGGCGGTGGACGGCGCGACCGGGACGACGTACCGGCCACGCCCGGAGGACCTCGGCAAGGCCGTCACCGTCGAGGTCACCGTCGACGACCCGTACTTCGCCGCCGCGTCGGCGCGGTCGCGGCCCACCGCACCGGTCGCCCGGGGGACGATCGCGTCCGTCGAGGCGCCGAAGGTGACCGGCGTCGCGAAGATCGGCCGGTGGCTGGAGGCGTCACCCGGCACCTGGACGCCGAAGCCCGAGTCGGTGCGCTACCAGTGGCTGCGCGACGGCGTCCCGGTCCGGGGTGCCACCGGGAAGACCTACCACATCAAGGGGCACGACCACGGGGCGCGCATCTCGGTCCGGGTGACGGTCACCGCCACCGCCTACGACAAGGCGAGCGCGACGTCGCAGCCCACCGCGAAGGTGACGCTCGCCTGGCCTCTTCCGGGCCACGGGCGGTGACGCGAAGGCACGCGATGGCGAGCACGTAAGCAGGGCGGGGGGCGCGCCGGGTCAC
>NZ_JBFBIK010000144.1:0-17045 GCF_040685555.1 Sphaerisporangium sp. NPDC088356 | reverse complement strand
CGACCGTCACGGTCGGCGGCCCGTCGCCACGTACGGCCGGGTCTAACCCGCCTTGGAGCCAGACGAGCTCGACCGCTTGAAGATCTTGTTGCCGAGCCAGACCAGCGGGTCGTACTTCCGGTCGACGACGCGCTCCTTCATTGGGATCAGCGCGTTGTCAGTGATCTTGATGTGCTCGGGACAGACCTCGGTGCAGCACTTGGTGATGTTGCAGTAGCCGAGACCGTGCTCCTCCTGCGCGGAGTCCTTGCGGTCGGCCACGTCGTACGGGTGCATGTCCAGCTCGGCGATGCGCATGAGGAAGCGGGGGCCGGCGAAGGCCGCCTTGTTCTCCTCGTGGTCGCGGATCACGTGGCAGACGTTGTTGCACATGAAGCACTCGATGCACTTGCGGAACTCCTGGGACCGCTCGACGTCGATCTGCTGCATGCGGTACTCGCCGGGCTTGACGTTGTCCGGCGGGGTGAAGGACGGGATCTCCCTGGCCTTCTGGTAGTTGAACGACACGTCCGTGACCAGGTCCTTGATGACGGGGAAAGTCCGCATCGGGGTCACGGTGATCGTCTCGTCCTCCTCGAACGTCGACATGCGCGTCATGCAGCCGAGCCGGGGCTTGCCGTTGATCTCCATCGAACAGGAGCCGCACTTGCCGGCCTTGCAGTTCCACCGGACCGCGAGGTCGGGGGTCTGGGTGGCCTGCAGCCTGTGGATGGCGTCGAGGACGACCTCGCCCTCGTTCACCTCGACGACGAAGTCCTCCAGCCTGCCCTCGCCGCCTTCGCCGCGCCAGATGCGGAACTTGGCCTTGTAACCCATCAGGACTCCTTAACGAGCGCGTCGTAGTCCGCCAGCTCGTCGGCTGTGACGTACTTGCTGAGCTCCGCCCGGTCGAACAACGTGATCAGGTCCTCCCGCATGGGAGGCTGGTGCTTCTCCTCGATCGTGACCTCGCCGTCCGGGGTGACCCCGCAGAGCAGCAGCTTGCGCCGCCACTCCGCCGACATGCCCGGGAAGTCGTCGCGGGTGTGCCCGCCGCGGCTCTCCTCGCGGATCAGCGCCGCGCGGGCGACGCACTCGGAGACGAGCAGCATGTTGCGCAGGTCGATGGCGAGGTGCCAGCCCGGGTTGTAGATGCGCCCGCCCGGAGCCCCGGCGTTGGCCGCCCGCTCCTTGAGCTTCTCGACGACCTCCAGGGCCTCCTTGACCTCCTCGGCCTTGCGGATGATCCCGACGAGCTCGTTCATCGTGCGCTGGAGCTCGTGGTGGACCTCGTACGGGTTCTCCCCGCCCGTCCGCGAGAGGGGGGCCATGGCCTCGATCTCGGCGTTCTTCAGCGTCTCTTCCGCGGTGACCGGCCGGGCCGCGAGCCCGTCGACGTACTCCGCGGCCCCGGCGCCGGCGCGGCGGCCGAACACCAGCAGGTCGGAGAGCGAGTTGCCGCCGAGGCGGTTGGAGCCGTGCATGCCGCCCGAGACCTCACCGGCCGCGAACAGGCCCGGCACCGACGAGGCGCCGGTGTCGGCGTCCACCTCCACGCCGCCCATGATGTAGTGGCAGGTCGGACCGACCTCCATGGGCTCGGCCGTGATGTCGACGTCGGCAAGCTCCTTGAACTGGTGGTGCATCGAGGGCAGCCGCTTGACGATCTCGGCGGCGGGAAGCCGGCTCGACACGTCCAGGAACACGCCGCCGTGCGGGGAGTTGCGGCCGGCCTTCACCTCGGAGTTGATCGCCCGGGCGACCTCGTCACGCGGCAGCAGCTCCGGAGGGCGGCGGTTGTTGGCCTGGTCGTTGTACCAGCGGTCGCCCTCCTCCTCCGTGGTGGCGTACTTGTCCTTGAACACCTCGGGGATGTAGTCGAACATGAACCGCTTGCCCTCGGAGTTGCGCAGCACCCCGCCGTCACCGCGTACGGACTCGGTGACCAGGATGCCGCGCACGGACGGCGGCCACACCATGCCCGTCGGGTGGAACTGGATGAACTCCATGTTGATCAGCTTCGCCCCGGCGAGCAGCGCGAGCGCGTGCCCGTCACCGGTGTACTCCCAGGAGTTGGAGGTCACGGTGTAGGACTTGCCGATGCCGCCGGTGGCGAGGACGATCGCGGGCGCGTCGAAGCAGATGAGACGGCCGGTCTCGCGCCAGTAGCCGAAGGCGCCGCTGATGGCGGCGTCCTCGGTCGGAGCCTCCTTCAGCAGCTGGGTGATCGTGCACTCGGCGAAGACCTTGATGTACGCCTCGGGGTCGCCGTGCAGCTTCTCGTCCTCCTGCTGGAGGGCGACGACCCGCTGCTGGAGCGTGCGGATCAGCTCCAGGCCCGTGCGGTCGCCGACGTGGGCGAGGCGCGGGTACTCGTGGCCGCCGAAGTTGCGCTGGCTGATCTTGCCGTCCTTGGTGCGGTCGAACAGCGCGCCCCAGGCCTCCAGCTCCCAGACGCGGTCCGGGGCCTCCTTGGCGTGCAGCTCGGCCATCCGCCAGTTGTTGAGGAACTTCCCGCCGCGCATGGTGTCACGGAAGTGCACCATCCAGTTGTCGGCGGGATTGACGTTGCCCATGGCCGCGGCGGCCCCGCCTTCGGCCATGACCGTGTGGGCCTTGCCGAACAGGGACTTGCAGACGATGGCGGTGCGCTTCCCCTGCTGCCGGGCCTCGATTGCCGCCCGGAGTCCGGCGCCGCCCGCTCCGATGACGACGACGTCGTATTCGTGACGCTCGATTTCCACTGTGATCCTTAAGCGAACGGGAAGTTGATGATGCCCTTGGCGACGAGCCGCACGTAGAGGTCCGCCAGCATGACGGAGTACATGGACAGCCAGGCCAGGAGCATGTGCCGGGAATTGAGCTTCGAGACGAAGGTCCACGCCTTGTAGCGCACGGGGTGCTTGGAGAAGTGGTTGAGCCGTCCGGCCGTGATGTGGCGGCAGGAGTGGCAGCTCAGCGTGTACGCCCAGATCAGCACCACGTTGATCCACAGGATGGCGGTGCCGAGGCCGAAGTGACCCCAGTTGCCGTGCGCGTCGCGCAGCGCGAGGACCGCGTCCCAGGTCAGCACCGCGGCGATGAGGATGGCGCCGTAGAAGAAGTAGCGGTGGACGTTCTGCAGGATCAGCGGCAGGCGGGTCTCACCGGTGTACTTCTTGTGCGGCTCGGCCACGGAACAGGCCGGCGGCGAGAGCCAGAAGGCGCGGTAGTAGCCCTTGCGGTAGTAGTAGCAGGTGAACCGGAACCCGGCCGGCAGGCCGAGGATCAGGATGCCGGGCGGCAGCGTCCACCAGTCGCCGAAGGGCGCGAGCCCGAGGAACCGCGCGCCCTCGGGACAGGACGTCGCGAGACAGGGTGACGAGAACGGGGCGATGTAGGGTTCGACGAAGTAGCTCTTGTCGAAGATCGCCCACAGTCCGTACACAAGGAACGACGCGAGCGCCGCGAAGGTGATAGCAGGGGCCAACCACCATCGGTCCGTGCGCAGGGTGCGGGCCTTGATCTGGGCCCGCTGCTTCCTCTGCGCCGGTTCACTGGTCGGCCGGCCGGCCGTTGTCTGGCTCATCGGAGAACTCTCCACCTCCCGCGGACCCCCCTCGCCTCATGGGTGCGGGGTCCGGGCTTTCACATTTGGCTGGGTGCCGCGCGCGTTGTGGTTTCGCGCCGGTCACACAGTCGCGCGCGCCGGTGGGGCCCTACGTTACGACGGCGGGATCCCTCTGTGTGAGAAGGGTCACTCACTTTTTCGACTGACCTGGTGTGATTCCCGTCACGTCACAGTCAGGCTCAGGAACGTTGACCCGTCCTTGGCAGTTTGACGACCGATACGAAGAAGTCGTCGATCTGCCTTACCACCCTGATGAACTGGTCGAAGTCCACCGGCTTGGCCACGTATGCGTTCGCGTGCAAATGATAGCTCCGCAGGATGTCCTCTTCGGCCTCCGAGGTCGTGAGGACGACCACGGGAATGCTCCTGAGGTCGGCGTCGGCCTTGATGTCCTCCAGGACCTCCCTGCCGTCCTTGCGGGGCAGGTTGAGGTCGAGCAGGATCAGGTCGGGCCGGGGCGCCTCGCCGTACTGGCCCTCACGGCGCAGGAAGGCCATGGCCTGCTCGCCGTCGCTGACCACGTGCAGCGTGTTCTGGACCTTGTTGTGCTCGAACGCCTCCTGCGTCAGCAGAACGTCTCCCGGGTCGTCCTCCACGAGCAGGACGTCGATGAAGCGGTAATCATCCATGCAGTTCTCCAGGAATCGCGGGCAAGGTCCAGCGGAATGTCGTGCCAGGTTGGCCGGCGACCGAGTCTTCCAGCCAGATCTTCCCACCGTGAAATTCGACGATCTTCCTGCACAGCGCCAGGCCGATGCCTGTGCCCGGGTACACGTCTCGTGGGTGCAGACGCTGAAATATCAGGAAGATTCGGTCAGCGTACTTGCTGTCGACACCGATGCCGTTATCCGCGCATGCGAACTCCCACATGTCTCCCTGCTCCGTGGCGGAGATGTGGACGCGGGGCGGCTCCCCGGAACGGAACTTCAGAGCGTTGCCGATGAGGTTCTGGAAGAGCTGGGTCAGCAGCACCCGGTTGCCGAAGACGCCGGGGAGCTCGTCGTGGGTCACGGTGGCGTCGGTGTCCTCGATCTGCGCTGAGAGGTTCCCCACCGCGATGTCCAGCACCTTCTGTACGTCCGTGGGGGCCTTCTCGCCGCCCACACGGCCGACCCGGGAGAGATCGAGGAGGTCGTTGATCAGCAGCTGCATGCGCTTCGCGCCGTCCACCGCGAAGGTGACGTACTGCTTCGCGCGGTCGTCGAGCTGGTGCCCGTACCTCTGCTCCAGCATCTGGGTGAAGCTCGCGACCTTGCGGAGCGGCTCCTGCAGGTCGTGGCTGGCGACGTAGGCGAACTGCTCAAGCTCGGCGTTGGAGCGGCGCAGCTCGGCGGTCTGGTCGGACAGCTGGCGCTGGGCCTCGGCGGCGCGGCGCCACTCGCGCACGATGCGCCCGCGCATGGCGTCGACGCGGCCGGACAGCTCCGCCAGCTCGGCGGGCCGCTCGACCTGCAGGGTGCGGTCGAAGTCACCCAGTGCCACGGCTCTGACCTGCTGGGTGAGCTGGGAGATCGGCCGGAGCACGATGTACCTGACGATGAGCGTGAAGGTCACCGCGGCGCCCACCGCCACGACCGCCAGCAGGATCAGCACCACGTAGAAGGTGCGCCAGCCCGCTTCGATGCGGACGCTGCCTCGGTCGTGCGACCGTCCGAGGTTCTGCTGCTGCGCGGCGAGCGCCGCCCGTACGGCGGTGAAGCGCTGGTTGTTGACCTGGGCGTAGGTGGTGGCGGTCTGCTTCTTCAGCTCCGGCACCTTGGCGATCACGACGTCGGCGTAGTCGCGGCGCCAGGCGGCCGAGGTCTCGACCAGGCGCGCGAGGTCGGCCCTGGCCGTCCCCTCGGGCATGCGGGCCGTCAGCGCGCCGAGCTTCGTCGTCGCGGCCGACTCGGCCTCGAGGCCGGCCTTGTAGTCCTGGAGGTACTGATCCTCGTTCGTGCGCCCGTAGGTGCGGACGGAGCTCTCCTGGGCGGACAGGGAGGTCGCGATCTCCAGGGTGCGCAGGACGGCCGGGTCGATCACGTCGACGACCGACTCGCGGGCGATGCGCATGTCGTTGATCGTCTTGATGGTCATGCCCGTGCAGACGACGAAGGCGAGCGCGACGAGCATCCCGGCGATCAGGAACCATCGTCCGAGGGGGAGCCGTCCGAAGCCGCTGGGCGGCACGGGCGGGGGCAGGGGGGGAAGGTCGGTCACGGTGGCCTCCGAGTCAGGAGTGCGGCCGCCCCTCCGACCGGGGCATGGGTGGTCGTCATGGCGACCTCCGGGCAGCACGCCGCCGGCGCCGGGCGTGCGTGCACGAGGGGCCGGTCACAGCGGGCCCTTGCCGACGAGTACGGCGGCGAGGTCGTCGCTGAGCGCGTCCCTGTGCATCTCTTGGACGGCGGTGATGATCCTGTCGAGGTCGATCTCTCCCTGCTCGCGGATGAGCGTGATGAGCCCCTCGGTGCCGAGCAGGTCAGGTCCGCCGCCCACCGTGGCCTCGATCAGCCCGTCGGTGTAGAGGAGCATCGACCAGTCGTCGCCGAGCTCCAGATCGATCGTGGTCCACTCGACGTCGCTGAAGATGCCCAGCGGCGGGCCGGAGGGCGCCTCGGCCACGACGTCGAGGACGCCGCCGCGGACCCCGCCCCGCACGAAAAGGGGCGGCGGGTGGCCCACCACGTGGAGCTGGGCGTGGCTGAGGTCGGGATCGATCGCGACCATGCACATGGTCGTGAAGATTTCCGGCGACTTGCGTTCGTTGCGCAGCACCCTGTCGAGGGTCGCGAGGAGCTCGTTGCCCTTGTGGCCGGCCAGCACCAGCGTGCGCCAGGCGATGCGGAGGGCGACGCCCAGGGCGGCCTCGTCGGGGCCGTGGCCGCAGACGTCGCCGATGACCACGTGCACGGCGCCGTCGGGGGTCTGGACGGTGTCCCAGAAGTCGCCCGCGAGGAGCGCCTGCCGGCGTCCGGGCAGGTAGCGGGCCTGGTGCTGGAGGCCTTCCCTCTCCAGCTCCTTCTTCAGCATGGGGACCGGCAGCAGGCCGTGTTCGAGACGGGCGTTCTCGCGGCTGAGGTGCTGCGCGTCGGCCAGCTTGCGCTGGGCGAGGTCGGCGCGCTTGCGCTCGATGGCGTAGCTGATGGCCCGGGCGAGCAGCCGCTCGTCGACGTCCTGCTTGACCAGGTAGTCCTGCGCGCCGGCGGCCACGGCCTCGACCCCCACGTGGGCGTCGTTGAGGCCTGTGAGCACCAGCACGGCGGTGTTGGGAGCCATGGAGAGCACCTGGCGCAGGGCTTCGAGGCCGGTGGCGTCGGGAAGCGAGAGGTCGACCACCACGCACTGCACCTCGGCGGTCAGCCGGTCGCGGCTCTCGGCGAGACTGCGCGCCCAGATGATCTTGGGGGGAGTCGGGGCCGAGGCCAGCAGCTCCTCCACCAGAAACGCGTCACCCGCGTCGTCCTCGATGAGGAGGATCGTCTGCATCTCGGTCGGCGCCTCCGGCATGCCGGGCGAGAGCGCGGTCACTGGTGCCTCTTGTGAAGTGATGGTTGACCTTGGCTGTTGCCCTGCACCATATAGCGAAAGTCGTCCAGACGCATGAAAGTACGAAACCGTGACTTAGGGGTATGAACCATGTGAAATGCCACTGCCCTACCGGTGAGTAACCCGGTAAGGCTACTCGGCCGGTGGCGAGGCCAACCCGACACCCTGCGGCAACGATCCCTCCTCGGCGGCTTCCGACAGATAGGAAAGCAGCGTAGCGCGGAAGGCCTGCGCCGCCCGGGTAGGTTCCACGTCCTTGCGGTGAGCGAGAGCTATCGTGCGGCGAAGCCCCGGGGGGGCGAGTGGGGTGCCCGCCAGGCCCGGCCGCCCGTCGAGGACCATCGACGGCACCACCGCCACCCCGAGCCCCGCCTCGACGAAGCGCAGCACGGCGTCCATCTCGCCGCCCTCCACGGCGAAGCGCGGCTCGAACCCGGCCTGCCGGCAGGCGCTGAGCGTCGCCTCGCGCAGGTCGTACCCCCGGCGGAACATCACCAGCGGACGCCCGCGCAGCTCCTCGATGCGGATGTACGGCTTGCGCCCCCGCGTCGCGGCGGGGCACGCGACCACGAGGTTCTCCTGGAGGATCTCCTCGGTGATCAGCGAAGGGTCGCTGCTGTGCAGGGGCAGGATGATCAGCGCCAGGTCGAGCTGGCCCCGCGCCAGGTCGCGGACGAGGTCGCGCGACCCGCCCTCCTCCACCAGCAGGTCGATGCCGGGGTAGTCGCGGTGGAACCGGGCCAGCGCCTCGGCCAGCAGTCCCGCGCACAGGGAAGGCGTGGCGCCGAGCCGCACTCGCCCCCGGCGGAGCCCGGCCAGCTCCGCCACCTCGCGGCGGGCCGTGTCGGCGTCGGCGAGCATGCGGCGGGCGAGGGGGAGCAGCGCCTCGCCGGCGGGCGTGAGGGTCACGTTGCCCCGGGCGCGGCTGAACAGTGGCGCGCCCAGCTCGGTCTCCAGGGTCTTGATCTGCTTGCTCAGCGACGGCTGGGCGACCCGCATCCGCTCGGCCGCGTGCGTGAAGTGCGAGGTCTCGGCCACAGCGACGAACGAGGCGAGTTGCTGTAGCTGCACGTCTCACAGCGTACGGGGCCGTTCCGGACGGTCCCCCGCGGGCGAGGAGCTTGTGAGATTGCTCGCATCCGCGCGCCCGCGCCCGCGCGCCATCTGTACGGAGCCATGGGCCATAGCCTCTGGCTATCGGGACCAGGCACTTCATGACTTGGACGCTTACGGATCCCTTACCTAGCGTCGGAAGACGTGACATCGACGATCGAACGCGGTGCGGCCACCGCAAGGGTGACGCCCCGCGCCACGCCCCCGAAAACGCCGGGGAGGTCCCCGCGGTTCCGGGGTCTCTTCTGGTCGTCCAACGGCAAGAAGGCCGTCATGGCGGTGACCGGCGCCGTCCTGGTGCTCTTCCTCATCGGGCACATGCTGGGCAACCTCAAGATCTTCCTTGGCGCCGAGTCCTTCAACTCCTACGCGGAGTGGCTGCGTACCGTCGGCGAGCCCGCGGTGCCCGCCCGCAGCCTGCTCACCCTCACCGAGGTCGTCCTGACCCTCGCGGTCGTGCTCCACATATGGTCGGCCGTCTCGCTGGCCCGCCGCGCCTCCAAGGCCCGGCCGGTGAAGTACGTCGCCAAGCGGAAGTCGCAGGCCAGCGGATACGTCGTCCGCACCATGCGGTACGGCGGGGTCATCATCCTGCTCTTCGTGGTCTGGCATCTGCTCGACCTGACCTTTGGGGCGGTCAACCCCAAGGGCTTCGACGCCACCCCGTACGACCGCGTCGTGGCCGGCTTCGCGCTCTCGCGCTGGTGGGTGACGGCGTTCTACATCGTGGCGCTGGTCATGGTGGGACTGCACCTGCGTCACGGCCTGTGGAGCGCCTTCCAGACGCTCGGCCTGACCAACGGCCGCAGGCGCCGCTTCCTGAACGCCTTCGCCGCCGTCTTCTCCACCGTGCTCGTCCTCGGCTTCGTCGCCGTCCCCGTCGCCGTGATGATCGGAGCAGTGAAGTGAACTACACGATCGGCGAGCCCATTCGCGACGCGAAGGCCCCCGAGGGGCCCATCGAGCAGCGCTGGGACAAGCGCCGCTTCTCGGCCAGGCTGGTCAACCCCGCCAACAAGCGCAAGCTCAACGTCATCGTCGTCGGCACCGGCCTCGCCGGAGGATCGGCCGCGGCGACGCTTGGCGAGCTGGGGTACAAGGTCAAGTCGTTCTGCTACCAGGACTCGCCCAGGCGCGCGCACTCGATCGCCGCGCAGGGCGGGATAAACGCGGCCAAGAACTACCGCGGCGACGGTGACTCGGTCCACCGGCTCTTCTACGACACCGTCAAGGGCGGCGACTTCCGCGCCCGGGAGTCGAACGTCTACCGGCTCGCCCAGGTGAGCGTGAACATCATCGACCAGGCGGTGGCCCAGGGCGTGCCGTTCGCCCGGGAGTACGGCGGCCTGCTCGACACCCGCTCCTTCGGCGGCGCGCAGGTCTCCCGTACGTTCTACGCGCGCGGGCAGACGGGCCAGCAGCTCCTGCTCGGCGCGTACCAGGCCCTGGAGCGCCAGATCGCGGCCGGGACCGTCGAGATGCACACCCGCCACGAGATGCTCGACCTGGTCATCAGTGACGGACGGGCGCGCGGCGTCATCGTCCGCGACCTGGTGACCGGCGAGATCGAGACGCACCTCGCCGACGCGGTCGTGCTGGCCACCGGCGGGTACGGGAACGTGTTCTTCCTGTCCACCAACGCCAAGGGCTGCAACACCACGGCGATCTGGCGGGCGCACCGCCGCGGCGCCTACTTCGGCAACCCCTGCTACACGCAGATCCACCCGACCTGCATCCCGGTCAGCGGCGAGTACCAGTCGAAGCTGACGCTGATGTCGGAGTCGCTGCGCAACGACGGCAGGGTGTGGGTGCCGCTGCTCAAGGGCGACGACCGGCTCCCCGGCGACATCCCCGAGGCCGAGCGCGACTACTACCTGGAGCGGATCTACCCCGCCTTCGGGAACCTCGTACCGCGCGACATCGCCTCCCGGGCCGCCAAGAACGTGTGCGACGAGGGGCGTGGCGTCGGGCCGGGCGGTCTGGGCGTCTACCTGGACTTCGCCGACGCGATCGCCCGCCTCGGCAGGGACGCCATCGAGGAGAAGTACGGCAACCTCTTCGAGATGTACGAGCGCATCACCGGCGAGGACCCCTACACCCGGCCCATGCGCATCTACCCGGCCGTCCACTACACGATGGGCGGCCTGTGGGTCGACTACGACCTGCAGTCGACGATCCCCGGCCTGTTCGTGATCGGCGAGGCCAACTTCTCCGACCACGGCGCCAACCGCCTGGGCGCCTCCGCGCTGATGCAGGGGCTGGCCGACGGGTACTTCGTCCTGCCGACCACGATCGGCGACTACCTGGCCGACGGGCCCTTCGGGGAGGTCGACCAGGGGGCCGTCGACGAGGCGCTCGGCCAGGTCACCGGCAAGATCGGACGCCTTCTGTCGGTCGACGGCACCCGTACCGCCGACTCCTACCACCGCGAGCTGGGCAAGCTCATGTGGGAGTACTGCGGCATGGAGCGCACCGAGGAGAGCCTGCGCAAGGCCCTTTCGCGCATCCCCGAGCTTCGCGAGGAGTTCTGGAACAACGTCAAGGTGCCCGGTGACGAGGAAGGCCTCAACCAGGCGCTGGAGCGGGCCGGGCGGGTCGCGGACTTCTTCGACCTCGCCGAGCTCATGTGCCTCGACGCGCTCCACCGCACCGAGTCCTGCGGCGGTCACTTCCGGGCCGAGTCCCAGACCGAGGACGGGGAGGCGCTGCGCGACGACGAGAACTTCGCGTACGTCGCGGCCTGGGAGCACGGCTCCGGGGGCGCCCCGGTGCTGCACAAGGAAGAGCTCGACTACCAGTACGTCAAGATGAGCCAGCGGAGCTACAAGTGAGCGCGTCGGAGAAGACGGTAAGCCCGGTCCGCACGGCGGACGAGGAGCGTCAGGGCATGAGCCTCACGCTCAAGGTCTGGCGGCAGAACGGCCCCGCCGACAGCGGACGGATGACGACTTATCAGGTTAAGGACGTGTCGCCGGACATGTCCTTCCTGGAGATGCTCGACGTGCTGAACGAGCGGCTCATCCTGGAGGGTGACGACCCGGTCGCCTTCGACCACGACTGCCGCGAGGGCATCTGCGGCATGTGCGGCATGGTCATCAACGGGGTCGCCCACGGCGAGCAGCGGGCCACGACGACGTGCCAGCTGCACATGCGCCACTTCGAGGACGGCGCCACGATCACCATCGAGCCGTGGCGGGCCGCGCCGTTCCCCGTGGTCAAGGACCTGGTCGTCGACCGTGGCTCCTTCGACCGCATCATCCAGGCCGGCGGCTTCGTCTCCGTGCCCGCGGGCTCGGCTCCGGACGCGCACAGCGTCCCGGTGAAGAAGGACGACGCCGACGACGCGTTCGACGCCGCCACCTGCATCGGGTGCGGCGCCTGCGTGGCCGCCTGCCCGAACGGCTCTGCCTCGCTGTTCACCGCCGCGAAGATCACTCACCTGGGCCTGCTCCCGCAGGGCCAGCCCGAGCGCGACTCCCGCGCCGTCGCGATGGTGGAACAGATGGACCTCGAAGGCTTCGGCGGCTGCACCAACACCGGCGAATGCACCGCCGTCTGCCCCAAGGGCATCTCCCTGGACGTCATCGCCCAGATGAACCGCGACTACCTGAAGGCCGCGAAGTAACTTTCGCCGACAAGAGCCGTACCACCGACCATCGCGCCGGGGTACGGCTCTTGTCGTATGCGCGGACTTCACGCCCCTTCGACCGCCGCCCCAAGGTGCGTCCCACCCACCTCGCAGCGTCAGGACTCAGTCGAACTCAGAGGCCTTGACGCCACGGACGAAGGCGTTCCACTCATAGGAAGGGAACGCCAGCACAGGGCCGTCGGGATCTTTGGAGTCGCGTACGAGGAGAAGCTTTCCGCTGCCCGTCTGACTCGGGGTGACATGCGGATCGGTGATCAGGCCGACCTCCACGCAATTGCCGCCCTGGCCGCTGCTTCGCGTGCTCTTCCGCCATTTGACCTGCGAAATGTCCACTACGGACCCCTTGTTCTCTTGTTGAACGGTGATCAGACCAGGTCCTTGACCACCTTCGCGATCAGCGCAAGCGACTCGTCGGGACCAAGTGCGCGTGCGCGTAGATGGTCGAATATCACGTTATAAGTATCTACCTCTGCCGGGTCCTCCAGATAGAGACTGCCTGCGCGGTACTCGACGTAGACGACGTTCGGGTCTCCTCGCTCAGGAAAGCCGAGAATGGTGAAGGCGCTGTCCATGCCCGGATGCGCTCCTGCTTCGAAAGGCAGGACTTGAAGCGTGACGTTGTTGAGTCGCGTGATCTCTGCGATCCGTCGCTGGACGGCTTTCGGGTGTCCTGCTGGGCGAATTGTGGTGCTTCCTTGGCGTGGGGCATACCTCTTCAAATGCCTCAAATGCATAGCTTGAGGGAGGGAGTCGACGGGGAGAGGGTGCCATGGCGGCTGGAGGATTCTGTCAATCCGACGGCTCCGGCTACCTGCCGATCGCCGATCACGGGCTGATCGGCGACCTTCGGACCGTCGCCCTCGTGGGCACGAACGGCACCATCGACTGGTACTGCTGCCCGCGCTTCGACGCCCCGAGCGTGTTCGCTTCCATCCTTGACGCCGACCGCGGTGGGTCATTCGAACTGGCCGCCGACGTACCGGCCAGGACCAAGCAGTTCTACTTCCCCGACACCAACGTCCTGATCACCCGGTTCTTCGCCGCCGACGGAGTGGCCGAGATCCAGGACTTCATGCCGATCGCGGACGACTCGCGCGAGATCGATCGTCACCGGCTGATCCGGCGGGTGGTGTGCGTGCGCGGAACGCTGCCGTTCCGGGTCCTCGTAGCGCCGCGGTTCGGCTACGCGACCCAACCGCACACCGCGCACGTACAGGACGGGAGGACGATCTTCGAGTCGGAGGAGCTCTCGCTGATTCTGACCAGCAGTGTGCCGGTCGACTGTGACGGACAGGATGTGCGCTCCGAGTTCAAGCTTCACGAAGGCGAGCAGGCGGTGTTCGCGCTCGACCGGGCCTGTGACCTGCCAGCACGGTCATGCGCGATCGCCGAGGCCGAAGACGAGTTCGCCGCCACGGTGAAGTACTGGCGTCGTTGGCTGTCCGCCTCCCGCTACCGAGGCCGGTGGCGCGAAGTAGTGCACCGCTCCGCGCTCACGCTGAAGCTGCTGACGTACGCCCCTACCGGAGGGATCGTCGCCGCGCCCACGACCAGCCTCCCAGAGCAGATCGGCGGCGAGCGCAACTGGGACTACCGCTACGTATGGATCCGTGACGCGGCCTTCTGCGTGTACGCGCTACTCAGGCTCGGATTCACCGAGGAGGCGGAGGCCTTCATGGGCTTCCTGTCCGAGCATGTCACCCTCAGCGGCGACGGGTTCTCGGGGCCGTTGCAGATCATGTACGGCATAGACGGAGCCACCGAGCTGCCCGAGCACGAGCTCGGCCACCTGGAGGGCTACCAGGGATCCGCCCCCGTACGCGTAGGGAACGCGGCCGTCGGGCAGCTTCAGCTCGACATCTATGGAGCGCTCATCGACTCCATCTACCTCTACGACAAATGGGGCAAGCCAATCTCCAGCGACCGCTGGGACGAGGTCTGCACGCTGGTGGACTGGGTCTGCCGGAACTGGGACAAGCCTGACGAAGGGATCTGGGAGACCCGCGGCGGGCGCAAGAACTTCGTGTACTCGCGGCTGATGTGCTGGGTGGCGATCGAACGGGCCATGCGCGTGGCCATCCATCGCGGGCTCCCCGCCGCGATACCGCGCTGGCGGCGCGCCCGCGACGCGATCTACCGGCAGATCATGCGGGATGGCTGGTCGCCCAGGCTCCGTGCGTTCGTCCAGCACTTCGACGACGAAGTGCTCGACGCATCCGTGCTGATGATGCCGTTGGCCAAGTTCGTCTCGCCCACCGACCCGAAATGGCTGTCCACCCTCGACGCGCTCGGCGAGCAACTGGTCTCCGACTCGCTGGTCTACCGCTACGACCCCGACATGAGCCCGGACGGCCTGCGGGGGATCGAAGGCACCTTCTCGATCTGCTCGTTCTGGTACGTGGAAGCGCTGGCGCGCGCCGGGCGCGTGGACGAGGCCCGGCTGGCCTTCGAGAAGATGCTGACCTACGCCAACCACCTGGGCCTGTACGCCGAACAGATCGGGCACACCGGGGAGCAACTCGGCAACTTCCCCCAGGCATTCACCCACCTGTCGCTGATCAGCGCCGCATTCAACCTCGACCAGGCCCTCGGCTAGCGCCGCCTTTCGCGTACGAGCATGGCAGGAAGCGGTCAGGGTGGTGCAGCTTGCTGCCGTCTGTTCGTCTGGTTTGTGGGTTGTGATTCCCGCAGAGTTGTTTGTGCGAGAACAAATACACAGCACTCAGGAAAGAGACGAAGAAATGACGAACTCCACTTTCTCCTCGGTCAGCTCCAACCGTTCCGCCGGCACCACCTGGGACTCCTACTCCCGCACCCCCGGCACCACCTGGTACTAATCAAACCCGTAGAGACCGGCTAAATCGAAACCCGGCATTATCCAAGCCCTAGTAACACGTACGAGAATTTCGCCCTCCCCACCCGCTCGGGGGAACTGCCTGATCTCTCCACCGGCATCCGCCACCCGACCGGCTGACTATCAGAGAACCCACTCAGCCTACAAACCGAACAGCCGGCTGGGGTCGACCATCAAGCGGTCGTAGCCCACTCTTCGCCACGAAATGGCAGATAGCCTTCCCGTACGGAGCCTTGGAGTTGCACCCTGAGACGCAGGTTAGGCGGAACGTCGCCTCTGTTCACCTTAGCTACACGAATTGTCATGCCGCCGACATCTCGAACAACATGGACGTAACCAAGAAGGAGATCTGGAATCCAGCCGAGCTCGTCTCCGCCATGCGTTACCAGGAGCGCACGGGAATTAACCGCATTCTGCTTATCGTCCCTCAAGACGAGCAGCTCGCCCTCGTGAAGAGCCGAGATCCGGGATTCGGCTCCTGCCTTGTAACGCGTGCCGTGCACGAAAAAGCTTGCGGACGTCCGGCCTTCGTCGTCGACCTTGGGTTCGGCCATCAGGAAGATCGAATCTCCCGCACGGCGGCCTTCCGACCTGCCCAACACGACCAAGGCCGGAGCGCCTTCAGGCAAACCCAGAATGGTCAAGTAACGGTGGTAGTCGGATCGGCGCGAATCCATGAGACGCTGGCGGAACAGCGGGAACAGCTCGGCCGACTCATAGCGGCGCTCTAGATCCTCGAAGCCCAGCAGGGGGCGGAAGCCGGGAATGTCCAGAACTCGTTGCAAATAAGCGAAAGAGAAGCCTGCAGTGAGCTGATCGAGGACGCCAACGGGCATGATCAAACGGCTTCGTGGGTCTTGCCATGCGACCAGCAGTCGAGGCGCGTCCATCGTGCTACCCGCACGCGCGGACATGGTCCGCCGGGTCGAACTAGGCATCCAACAACCTCCTCCTGTTAGTGTCCACGAGCTCCACTGCGAACCTACGTGCGGCCTCCGACATTTCGGGGATGGACGCGGCCAGACACGTAATGCGATCTTCATTGCAGGCCGCCAGCCGGTCAAGCCAGTATCCGCGAGCTCCTGGGCCAAGAAGCCCCAACGCCTCCGACGCGAAGTCAACCAGGGGAATCTGACGACACCCTTCGAACCGATGCGCCGTGCCCCTCCGCAGGAATGCTTCCCATTCCCTCTCGTCGCGCAACTTCCGAGTCCGCTCCTCGTCTGTGAGACTGAAGCCGAGGCTCGTCGCATGATCGTAGGAAGGAGACAGCCTCTGATCTCCAACGCCCGGCCCGCGCAGCACCGACCAGTTCGCCGGGTGCCTGTCGCGGTTGGCGATCAAGCCGTCGAGAACCAAGTAGCCAACGAAGACATCGAACGCGCCCAGATCGGCGGGGCCTACGAACCCCGGCGGCTGGCCGTAGTCCTTCAAAACTTCCCGAATGTTCGGCAAGGTGTGCCCTTGGTGCTGCCTATCCATCGGGTCATGGTTCCCAAGCAGATGGGCGAGCAGCAGCCAGCCCGGCTGCAGCTCCCAACCATCGGAAGGCTTGACATCGTAGGAGACGCATCCCCGGCGCCCATCCCGAACAACAAGATCGATATCGGCCGCCGGCACGCCCATCAGGCGCGCCAGCTCGGACGCGAACTTCTCCAGCCAGTGGTCCGCCTGCTCGGCGTTGTCATGCCGCACATTGGGCTTGAACAGGGCCCGCCGTCCAGTCTTGGGATCGTTCAGCCAGACCTTCTCCTCTGATCCGCCCGCCTCAAACAGGTCCACGGGCCAGTCTGTGGCATCCACCACCTGGAAGGACTCCGTCACCCCAACGCGGTATCCAGTCCGCCACAGCAGGGTTTGGATTTCACCCACCTACAGCGGCAACGAACTTAGCCATGCCCTGCGGGGGTGTCCACCCGACTTCTCAATGGTTCCCGTCCCCAGCGACACGGCCGGAGTCCGTAGAGACACGGCCCGGGGTAGCGAGCGGCCGGAGTCCCCAGCGATGCGGCGGGATTCCGTCGAACAGCACGGCCGGCCAGTGCTCCGCTCTGGTGAGGTGTTCGGGTTCACCTGGTGGCGTGGTTCGAGCCCCAAACGGGTCTTGCACGCCGGGCTGAGCTGCGGTTGGGCGTGCTGGTGCCGCTGGTCGGCCGGCGCCCTGACCTCGAGGGATGCCTTCCGCACGGGTTCACGGCGTTATGTCTCCTGTGGGCATGGCAGGAAGCGGTCAGGGTGGTGCAGCTTGCTGCCGTCTGTTCGTCTGGTTTGTGGGTTGTGATTCCCGCAGAGTTGTTTGTGCGAGAACAAAT
>NZ_JBFBIK010000143.1:0-17193 GCF_040685555.1 Sphaerisporangium sp. NPDC088356 | reverse complement strand
CGGGATCAGGCGGTCGCCGACCGGCCCGTACGGCTTTCCGGGTGCGCTCCGGCAGGAGCCGCCACTACTCCAGACCACCGCACAGAGTTCTGTGCGCGCGCGCCCGCTCTGTCACAGGCGAGCTGGTCGGCGTTACTGGTAAGGATGGTCGATCGCCAGATCCGCGAGCCGTGGGTTGACTTCGGGAAACGAGCCGTCGCCGAACAGCGTCCGCGCCGCCAAGGCACGACCGGCGCGACCGCGTAACACAGTCACCGCCGCCTCTGCCGCAGCAGGGGATCGGATGCCGGCGAACACGCGGCGCAGCAACAGTCGGCCTCGGAACCGGGTCCGCAACGCGTTCCCGTCGTACCGGCTCAGCATGCGCGGGTCGCCAGTACGCAGGTATCCGGCGGTCACCGCCGCAGCCAGTTCGGACATGCGTAAGCAAGGGTCCAACCCACCGGCCGTCAGCGGCGACACCGCGCCCGCCGCGTCTCCGACGAGCAGTCCGGCGGGGCACGCCAACCGTCGCAGCACACCGCCGACCGGTATCGGACCACCTCGGCGCTCGACCGGCCCGGTCGGCGGTGTACTGCCAGGCGCATCCGCGGTGAAGGCGTCCAGCAGGTGGCGGATGCCGGTGCGCATCGCGTTCGGATATCCCGCGACGCCAACATGCGCATGCCGGCCGTCGTCGATGACCCATCCCAGGTACCCCGGAGCGATCCGGGGGTCCAGCACGCAGTGGAACGCCGGGGTGGTCGTGCCCGACGCGATCGGGTGGACGATCTCTGCACCGACGAGGAAGCGCCGATTGACATCAAGGCCGAGATCACGGGCCACTCGGGAACGGGCGCCGTCCGCGCCGACGATGAACCGGGCCGTCACCGGTTCCGCACCCGCGAACCGCACAAAACCCATCGACGCGTCGACATACCGTACGCCCAAGAGGACCCGTGCCCCGGCTGACTCCGCCGCGCGGTGCGCGTGCTCGTAGACGGCCGCCATGTCGGCCACGCGGTACTCGTCCCGGTCACTGGTGAGCCGGATCGGTGCCCGCCGCGACGGCGGATACAGCAGCACATCCCGGACACCTGGCCCGAGCAGGTGATCCGGCACGTCGAAGTCATCGAGGGTGCGGCGCACGAAGATCCCTGTCGTGCGGATGCCCGTCGACAGCGACCTGCGACGGTCGACCACCATCACGTTCAGTCCCCGTCGCGCGAGCAGGCGGGCTGTACGCAGGCCGGCCAGGCCCGCACCCACGACCAGTACATCCACTGTCCGCATACCTTGCGACGGTAGGGGCGATGCCTCATCCGTACGATGGTCTGCACGCTACCTGCCCCATACCTCCACACCGTCGCCACACTCGAGACGGAGACCGCTGAGATCTTGGTGTCGGGATCGGTCAATCGTTGCGGAGTTCGCTGAACTCTTCGATCAGCACGGAACACTGCTCCCCACCGTGTCCGGCGGCGATCGAGCGGTAGGTGACAGTGCTGAGCGCGTCGAGCGTTGACTTGTGCGCCTCGAAGTCCGACCACGCGCCCCGCCGGGGACCCCGATGAAGGTCATTGATGGTCGGGATGAGGACGTGCCCGAGCAGGCAGTACGCGCGCGGGTGTTCGGAGATGTCACTGGCGGGGGTTGCTGTCTCGTCTAGGGAGGTGCAGGCAATCTCGATCAAGGAGTAGACGATGAACCTCGCGTTGTGGATCGCTGCCGGGCTGCTGGCCGTGGTAGCGCTGAGCGGCGGCATCAGCAAGACGTTCGTGCCCAAGGAGAAGCTGGCTGCGCTCCGTGGTGGGGGATGGACCGCAGACGCCAGTGTCGGCTTCGTCAGGACCCTGGGTGTCCTTGAGCTCCTGGCTGCGGTGGGCTTGATACTGCCCGCCGCGCTCGACATCGCGCCGGTTCTGGTGCCGGTGACTGCGGTCTGCTGGATCCTGCTGATGCGATCCAGGATTTCACCTCGGTGAACGTCCCGCCCCGGATGCTCGGTCGTCCGCACGCGACCCGGCCGTTGTCACTCGGAAAGTCACTCAGCGAGGGGTGGCGGCAGCCTGGAGAGGCGTCTGGGGTTGGAGACGTGCAGGATCTCAGCCGTCTAGCGTTGCTTGAGGCGGAGTGCTTCTTTGCGGACCTCGGCCTGGATGGTTCGCTCGCGCTCCAGCCACGCCGGGTTCTCCGCTTTCAGCGCATCGATCTCAGCGGTGGTGAGCGGTCCGGTGATCCCATTTCTGATCAGGCCGGAAATGGAGACCCTGAGCTTCGCGGCAATGACCTGCTTGGGGTGCGGGCCGTTGCGGCGCAGGTCAGCGAGCCAGGCGGGTGGCGTCGACTGCAACTCATTCAGCTCGTCCCTGGAGACGACACCCGCCTGGAACTCGGCGGGAGTGGCCGAGAGGAGGACACCCAGCTTCGTAGCCGCGGTCGCGGGCTTCATCGTCTGGATGGTCTTCGGTTTGGGCGAGGTCATGGCGCCAAGAGTAGCCAGTCGGAACGGTTCCCCTGACATCGCTACGCTGAGGAAGTGACTGAGGGAGAGACTGGCAAGGTGTTCAGGCTGGCGCACGTGCCCGGGGTGACACCCGCGAAATGGGTCAACGTCTGGACCGAGAGGATGTCCGGCGTGCCGATCACCCTGGTCGCGGTTCCCGCCGCCGAGGTGGTGGAACTCCTGCGGAATGGCGGCGCCGACGCCGGATTCGTCAGACTTCCGGTCGACAGGGACGGGCTCAGCGTGATTCCTCTTTACGTGGAGAACACGGTGGTCGTGGTGCCCAAGGATCACGCGGTCGCCGCCGCCGACGAGGTGGCCATCGCCGACCTTATCGACCAAGAGGTGTTCCATCCTCTGGACGACACCATCGAGTGGACGGTCCGGCCCGGACTGACCGCGTTCACTCGACCGGCCACAACGGCGGACGCGGTCGAACTGGTAGCGGCCGGCACTGGGATTCTCCTGGTTCCGCAGTCCCTGGCACGCCTCCACCACCGCAGGGATCTCACTTACCGGCCGGTGCCGGACGCGCCGCAGTCTCAGGTCGCGCTGACCTGGCCCACGGACGCGACCACTGACCTGGTGGAAGATTTCATCGGCATCGTCCGCGGGCGGACAGTGAACAGCTCGCGGGGCCGTACCCCCGCCTCCCCTCCAAAGAAACCGGCACAGCGGCAGGCGCAGAAACCCGCCCAGGGCTCCAGGCGCGGGGCCGTGCCAGCCAGCAGTAAAAGGAAGGGCAACCGGCCTCGGTGACCTGCAGCCCCGAATTCACGGTCAAGCCGTATCCCAGATCCCGCGCCGGCCGGAGGGAAGCGCCGCTTCCCGCTTCGTGGTGGAGCTCCTCGCCGCGCATCGGGGCGCCTATCCCGCAGGTCGACTCGGCGAGGTGTTGGTGGCGCGCCGAGTCGGCACACCTTCCGCGCTCGCGTCTGGCGGTCTCGTCCGCGCGGTCAGGCCAGATCAGTTCCTCGGCGTCTGGCTGACCAAGAAGGGTGCCGAGCAGAGCAAGAGCTTCCCGACCATGGAGGAAGCCGTCTCGTACGTTGCCAAGCACGCGGGCGAAGACCCCTTCGATGCGAAGCAACCCATGCAGGAGCCTCATCTGCTTCATACACAGGTCCGGCCAGCAAAACCGTCCCTCGACGTGTGTAGTCATTCGAGCTCGTACGAGGCCGTTGTCACTCAGTTGGTCACTCAACCACAAGGTAGAGGGAGGAGGCTCTCGAAAGATGAAGCACCTCGTGCGGCGGCCGCTAGCCATGCCCACCGCCACTCGTCGGTCCGGCAACTTCCAAGTCGTTGATCCTCCTGGCAGTCACTGCTGAGGCTACTGTGACGACACGCTGACGCGGAGGCAACCTCCACGCCAACGTAAGCGTCCAACCTCCTCAACGGACAACAAAATGTGAGGCAACGGAGCGGCATGGGAGCGGATCTATGGGTGGCATGGCTGCACATCAGCGAGGCCACAGCCCAGAAGATCCAGCATCGCCATCACCTCATCGCAGAAGAGGTCCGCGACGCTGTCGTATGCCAGGAAGGGCTGGTCTACGTCTGGGATGATCACCCTGAGCGTGGCTTGCGTGCGCTTGTGCAGGTCCGCATCCGAGGAGCTTTGACTTTGATCGTGCTCTACCCAAGCAGGGACGGGGTAGACGACATCTACTGGCTCGGCAGCGCTTACCCCATCGAGTGAGACTGGTCAGATGAGGCACAGAGAGGCATCATGGCAACTATGAACGCCGACGACTTCTATGAGGACGACGAGCCCATCGAGCAGGTCCTTGCAGCGTTCGAGCGCGGCGACAAGCGTCTAACGAGACGCCCCAACCGGGGGTTCAACGAGCATCTCAGCCTCTTCGGTGTCGCGGTAAGCGAGACCAGTACCAGTGGGGTCCTCGTCGGCCACGTGTCCTGATGGCATCACCGATCGACGTCCAACTCATCCTGTGCGACTCAGCCGTATCGGACCCGAGCGGCAAGGTTCATATGCTGGGAGCGGGTTGGTCCATAACAGGCTCGCCAAGCGCCCCACATGCAGTTGTTGTCCTCATGGGAATCCCCTGGGACAGGGCAAATCAGAAGATCCCCATCAAACTGCAACTGCTCGACGACGACGGACATCCTGTGACGGTCTCAGACCCCACCGGTACGGGTGCACCAGTACAGCACGTAGGGGAGTTCGAGATTGGTCGCCCCCCCGGCCTGCCGCACGGCATCACGCTGGATGCGGGCTTCTCTTTGACTGTTCCCGCCCTACCTCTCAAACCAGGCCGATACCAGTGGCGACTAGAGATCAGCGATCAAACGGTGGTCCGGTCGTTTACTGCGCGCGAAGGTGGCGCGATCCATCCCCAAGTTCGCTAGCAATCAACGCGGCGCCCTGCAGCTCACATAACCTGCCGGACCCACCTGCCGACGAACCTTGATGTGCTTTTGTCATTTGGGCTTGTAGAGCTGTGCCGTCAGCTAGTGGGCTGCAGAAAGAATATCTCGCAACGTCACGGCGTGCGGTGCGCCTCGTCTACGAAGTTCGCCGGCGGTCTCTGCGAGTTCCTTGACCACATGGCGGTTGAGTTGGACGGCGTCGGTTACGACGGGCAGTGCCGTGCTCAAGCTCGCCTCGGCGTCTTCGGCGTTCGCGGGCATGACGTTGGGCGAAGCATCGCTGCTCAAGCGGCTGACTGCGGACGAGGAGTCCGTCCGCGGGCAACTTGAGTCGTTGCGTGAGCAGGTGGCGGCACCTGCGGCGGCATCGCGAGCGCCAGGCCGACGCGCGGGAGAAGGCGGGCGACAGGTGGACGGAGAATGACCTCGTGTTCGCCTCGGCGGTCGGGACGGAGCTGGACGCGCACAACGTCCGGCGGTCGTTTCGGGCAGTGCTCAAGCGGGCGGGTCTGAACGAGAAGGAGTGGACTCCGCGTGAGATGCGGCACAGCTTCGTGTCGCTGCTCTCGGACAGCGACGTCCCTCTGGAGGACATCTCCCGCCTGGTCGGCCACAGCAACACCATCGTGACGGAGACGGTCTACCGGAAGCAGCTCCGCCCGGTGCTGGTCGCGGGGGCGGAGGCCATGGACCGGATCTTCAAGGGACGGCCGGAGGCTTAGTCCACCCAGAAGATCAAAAAGGCCGTTTCCGATCAGCGGAAACGGCCTTTGACCTGGGTGGGGTGTTCACGAGTAGGTCTGGCCTGGGGCGCTGAAGGTATCTCGAAGATCGCTTCCCGAGGCGACGAAGATCGTTTCCCGGCCGTAGTAGCGGGCGTCAGCCGCGTTCCCGGGCACGATGCTGTGCCCGCTGGGCACAGCGGGCCGCGAGGCCAGCCCTGCGAGCCGCTCGGCGCTCTCGATGCCCCGCAAGACTCGGCCCTGGGCCAGGATCACCCCGGTCCTGGACATGGACTTGCCGCTTCTACGCCTGTCATGCGGTGTCGGTCCTTACCATCGTTGGTGGAAGTAGGAGGGAGCCCAACCATGGATACCTCGCCGACTACCGAGACGGGATCTTCGCTGCCGGCAATCACACCTCCGCAAGCAGGAGTCCCTCGGCGATTGCCTGGAAGAGCACGACCACGCACGGATATTCTGCGGGAGTACCTCGACCTGAACACCAGGCGTCGCGAACGCATCCCATCCATCCTCTGGGCGTTCTGGGCACCTGACCCAGACAAGTTTTACCGGTGGCGCATCCAACTCGATTGCGACTGCGTTACCGAGGTCCTGACCCACGGCGACAACAACCTGCCTGACCAGGCGAGATGGCATGATCATGTCAACGAACAATCACTACCCGTAGGCCAGATTCTCTGTTCCCACGACGACACTCCACCCCAGCCCTATCGAGATATCACCGACTGGGGAACCCGCAGAGAAGTCTCCTTTCCTGCGGATCCCGTCGACCCACCAGAGGGTGAGGACTCGGAGTCGTGGGCCCTGATCCGCCGCGATGAGCGCTGCACCAAGGCTTTCTGGAAAGTGACCCTGTCATGTGGGCACGCAACCGACGTCGTCACGGACCTGGATTGGAAGCCCGAGGACGGCCCTCATCGAGTCAGTCCCGAGAGACTTCAAGAGATGACCGCTGACTTTGAGGAGTTCTGGGCGTCAGACCCTGATAGGCAGGACGAGCGCGAACGTGAACACTACAAGCGAATGCTCACTCAAGGCTGGCCGAGGCCGCAACCCGAGGAACTGTGCTACACCTGCCCTCGTGCGCGATACATCGTCGCATATCAACGCATCGGCTGGCTTCTTCCACGAGAACGAAAGCCCAAACTTCCGGCACCGCCTTCTCGAGCCAGCCTGCAACGTCGTCTCCAAAGAGCCGAAGCCGAGGCCGCTCTACTCCGCGATCAACTGACCGAACTCGACGCACAGAACGCACCGCCCGAGTAGCCATATCCTGATCAGTCGAGGCCGTCAGTCAGTCCCAACTGCGCAGTGCCGTCGTCGGATTCGGCGACCTGAGTGCGGCGATATTGGGGGTGATCTTGGTCCATCTTTTGGGCCGCGTGTAGTGGGGCGCTATAGCGGGTGCGGTTGGCCCAGGTGAGTGGCTGGTTGCACAAGCGTGCGGTGAGGACTGCGAGGGGGCGAGGCTGGATGTCGTCGCGGAGCGGGATGACGTAGATCTCGGTGGCGGTCATCGCGTACCAGTTGGCGGCCATCTCATTCTTGCGGAGTTGTCCTTCGATGTTGGAGCCGTGGTCAGCGGTCCAGCGGGTCTTGTCCTCGCCGAGTCGGCCGCTGTTGGCACCGTCATGCTGGGGTGGGACAGTGACGAGCAGCCAGGTTGGGTGACCGAAGTCAGGGTCAACGCGGAACAGGCTCTTCGACGTCGTTTTAGTGTCGTGTTCGTCGTCCTCGTTGATCCACGTGGCGCCGAACGGGCGGGGTGTCTCGTAGGTGTCCTTGTTGATCCGGATCACAGCGATGGGCCGATAGTCCTCCCGGAGGCTGTATCCAGGCAGCCAGGTGGTGCCGGGCTTGCCCGTCTCGCCCTGTTTGTTGTTGTGGAGGCCGCCCCAAAGGCGTCGAGTGGCGTTGCCGTCGACCGTTACGGTGTACGGGGTTCCGTCGAGGTAGCGGGCGAGGTCGTTAAGGGCTTGGTCGATGGTCTTGGCGACGGACTTGTGGCCCTTGTTGTCATCGACGAGCTCGGTCATTTTGCCCTCGGGGTAGTCCTGGGCGTGGAAGGCGTTCTGGGCGTCGGTATAGGGCTGCCAGTTGCGATCGGTGTAGCTCCACCCATGCAGTGTCCAGGCCTGGCTTGGGTCAGCCGGAGGCCTCAGGACGGTGGCGGTTACGCAGATCTTCGCCGACCGCTCACCGCGGCGCTTGCTCTGGCGGCGGACGTGGATGCCGCAGTGCGCGACCTCGGTCGCCTTGTATGGACCGATGAGATCGACAACACCGCCGACCATGACGTCGTCGATGCGCCGGTCGACGATGCCCAGGCTCCGATAGAGGTCGAGCTGGGCGTAGATCGCCGGGTGGTCCTGGGCCTTTTTCTTGGGTTTGGTCTGCGCCAGATCAACAGGCTGCTTCGGGGTCGTGGTCTTCGTCGTGGCGGTCTTCTTCTTGCCGTCTTTGATGTACTGCGAGGTGATGTTGCGGCGGGATAGGGTGCGACGGCTGCGGTGCTTGGCATCTTCGTCTTCGCCCGGCCGGCCCGCGGGTTCTTCGCTACCGCCCTCTGTCCCCGTCAGCTCTTGGTCTTCCCCTTCGGTTGCTTCCTGCTGTTCGTCCTCGTCGCCGTCCCACTCGGTCTCGGCCCACACCCCGATCAGGGTTCCCTGCTCCGGCTGGAGTCCAGCTAGGCCGTCGAGGTCCTCCTTCATCCCGGAGTCGGGCCCGTGCTTGAGGAACCGGGGTGCCTCGTGGAAGACAGCGGTGACGCGGTCGTCGAGCAACGCCACCGACTCGCCGTCGACCGGGTCGACTTCGGTGTCGAGTCTGTAGGCGGACCAGAGGGCGCGGATCATCCGAAGGCGATTCTCGTCCTTGTACCACAGGCACACCAGACGCAACCGCTGGTAGCCCATGGTGCGAAGCGATCTCATGACTTCTTCGGGGGTGGGCAGGATGTCGGTTTGTTTGCGCTGCTTCATTCCGACGGTGTCGACGACGACGTTTGGGCTGATCGCCGTGTCGCCGAATACCTCCCGGAACCTACGGTCGAGTTCGCGTTCGAAGAACAGGCCGACGCCCGTCCCGATGGGGAATTTGTAGTGTTTGCTTTGGATGGGCCGAATCCCGGTCAGCGGCCCGCCCGGAGGGCGCCACGTGTCGTCCCCAGCTTCCTTGGCCTTTTGACGCGCACGTTCTTCGTGGTCGATCCGCTCTTGGACGCCGTGTAGGACCGAGTGGTCCATGTTGAGACGGGCCAGGGTTTGAAGCGTCATGCGATGGATGACGCGCAGCCGACCCCGCCCTGCCAGTTCGACCGCGATGATCGGTTTGTCCTTCTTGGCCTGCTCGACCAGGACGGTGCGGGCCCAGGTCGTGCTGTTCTGGATGCGGGTCGCGGACGCCGATAGAAAGATGAGCGGGTCGCTGATGTTCGCCATGGTCTTCATCAGCATGCGGCCGCGGGCCAGGGCGTGTGCGGTGCCTGCCTTATTCGACCAGGGAAGGTTCCAGGCGATGAACCCGCCGCTGCTGTCAGGGCGCAGGTGGACCGTCTGCCCGTCTACTTCCCACGGGTCCTTGCAGAATCGGCGGGCTAGGTCCCAGCCGATGCTTTGATACACCCATGCGTCGGCGTTAGGCTGCCCGCTCGTGGTGGCAAGGTGGTCAGCCAGAAGCCGCTCCTCCTGGACGGTACCGGCGATGCGTTCGGCGAGAGTGCTGGGCTTGAGTAGGTTGACCTCCTCGACAGTCTGCCCGTTGACCAGCCCGGTGAGCAGGGTGAAAGTGTCGCAGAGGGTGTCGTCGTCGATCGGTTCGCGGCTGACAAGGAAACCGCGGTCGGTGTCGAGGTGAACGTAACCGCCGGTGAGGCAGCGCAGCGCGTTGGTCGCGATCGAGTAGGGCGTCTGAGCGTCGCTGTTGTTCACCAACTCCCGGTACTGCCGATCGAGTAGCCGCCACATCGACACGACACCGGGCTCAAACAGTCGAAGGTTGACTGTGGCGTCTGCAAGCAGGGCGGGGGTGGCCCGGTAGGCCAGCAGGTCCAGCTGCCGACGGAGTTTTCCAGCCATGGGAAGGGTTCCCTCCTTAGGGGGAAGTGAAGGGCGTCTCCCTCGGGGAGGCCGGTTGGTCAGGCGTCGTCGGCGCTGGTGTCAATGCCGGCGTAAGCGAGGAACGCGGCCAAGGCTTCTCGGTAGATCGCGTTCATTCGGCGGCGAGTGTCAGGATGCCATCCGTCGTACATGCGGCGCAGGATGTTCGCCAGGTCGGACTGCCAGGAGTCCTCGTGGAAGGCGTAGTCGACCAGGTGCAAGGTCATGTCGGTGCCGCCGCGTCGGGCACGGCCAGCGAGCTGGATCATGTCGACGATCATTCCCGCGACGATTTCCTCCTGGAGTTCGGGGCGGGCGGCGACGAAACCGGGAGCGGAGCGCATGATCACTCCCAGGCGCTGCCAGGCTGCCTGACGGGCTTCCGCGAGAGCGGCGACGGGGTCGTCGGAGGGCAGAGCAGGTAGGGCGTGCAGGCCGGCGGCGTTAACGCTCGCGTACATCTCGGGTGGGTCGGTGAGCAGAGCAAGCGGCCGGGTGCATAGGTAGACGGGTGTGATGGCGGATTTGGTGCCGATGACGATGTTGAGGCCGCGGGCGATCCGTGCCATCGGCACGATGAGGATCCGGCCGCGCGTCGGGAAGGTTTCGAATTCGTCCGGGGTCAGCTCGACGACGTCTGGCGGTAGTGGCGCTAGTCGCCGTAGTTGCTCGCGGCGGGACGCTTCGGCGGGGACGGCGATGCACAGGCCGCCGGTGAACCGGCCAGCGTTATGGATGCCGATAGCGATGTGGCGGCAGTGCTCGTAGGAGTTCACAACGACGGCGGCGTGTGCGCGGGCGGGGTCGGTGCGCTCGATTCGGGCGAGTTCATTGTGGATCTCGGTGTCGTAGAGCCGTTCCCCGAGCGTGATCAGCGCACGGCGTTTCATCGCCTGGGGGATACCGGAGATCTGGATGGCCTTGTCGGTGACCGCATCGGTGATCATATGGCGTTCGGCGCGGATGCTGGCGGGTGCGGCGTCGGTCATCCACCACTTGACGTCGGCATGGACATGTTCACGGACCGCTTGGGGGAAGTAGGCGGTGGCCGACAGCCCCATGACGGGGCGTTCGACTCCGGCCAGGGCGAGGGACAGGATGCTGCCTAGCTGGGCGGTGTAGGTGTGTGGGTCGCCGGTGATGAATTGTGCAGTGAGTTCGGCGTTCTTGTCCGGGTCGTCCAGTCCGGTGACCCGATAGCCGACGATCGCGCCACCGAGCATCCCGTAGGGGAAGATGTTGCCGCCGATCTTCGACTCCAGGCGTTCGGCCAGATCACGAGCGGACTGCAGGCCGACGGATCGTAGTTGGGCGGTCTTACTGCGGAGCAGGCCGAGTGCGTCGTCGAGCTCGGTCAGCCAGGTCCGCACGAGTAGCAGTTCGATGGCTTCGCTACGGTCGTGAGCATTGGTGACGGTCTGCTCCAGCGCCTCGTTTAGCTCCAGTTTGACCTGAGCGAGCAGGTCGTCGCCGCGGGGAGCGAGGACTCTCTCCAGCAGGTCCCGCACCTTCGCCAAGGGGTCGGGCAGTTGGACCGGTGCAGAGTCGGGACGGGTGTCGCTCGGCGCGGCGGGCGGGACGGGGTGCAGGGCGTTGAGGGTATCGAACAGGTCCTTCGGGATGTCCTGCCGATCGGTGATGCCAGCGCTTGGGAACAGCAGAGTGATGAGGCGACGGTCTCGGCCTCCTGCCAGGTGCCAACCGGTCGTGTTGAGACCGGGCCGGTCCTTGGCGGGGCCGCTTCCTTCGTACTGCCTCAGGTGGATGTCCCCGGTGCAGATCGACGCCAGCAGGAATTCTGAAAGATACCGGGCATGGCTGATTGTCGGGCAGAGGTCTTTGACCGCTTCCACCGGCAGGTCGGTCTTGTCGTCGTCCAACTGCCGGAGTGGAACGGTGCGGCGGTGCCGGGAATCCAAGACGATCTCTCGTGCACATTGTCCGATCGCGACTGATTGGAACTGGTCCACCTCGTCGATCATGACGATGTCAGAGCGGCGCAGCACCAGCTCGGCGATCGTCATATCGCCGACCAGACGGCCGTCGGCCAGGACACCGAGCGGGAACCGTCCCATCATTAGGTTGTGGTGATTGGTCACCAGCACCGACGCGGTCACCGCCTGTCGGTGCTGCTCGAACTTCCCGCAGGTGGTCGACATGAACGGGCATGAGTGCGTGCCCCGGCCAGGAGGGAGGGCTCGCAAAGCCGTACAGGGCTCTTCTCCATCGGGGAGGGGGTGGCTGATCTGGGTGTGGGCCTTCAGCGCACATCCGTAGGCCAGCTGGTCGATTCTCCAGAGCGTCTTGGTCGACTGGTGGAGGAACGCTCCCTCAACACGGCCCGCAGCCTTAATCGCCCGGTCATGCAACCCCCACGCCGACATCAACGGCGTGCACGAGACCGGTGCGGGCATCGTTCTACGGGCGGACAGGTGCTGGAGGTCCTCGTGAATGTCCCAGGTAGTAGCCAAGGTGGCGTCCACGGTCGGCAGGACGATCGTGATGGTCATGCCGTTGAGCGCGAACCAGGACGCGGCGACCCGGACCAGCACACTCTTTCCTGTGCCGGTGGGTGCGTTGAGGATCTCCATCGGCCCGGCCAGAAGCCGGATCATATCGCTAGCCTTCACCGAGTCGATGGTGTTCAACTGACTCGTCAGATCGGTGAGGACCTGCTCCAGATACCGGCCTTCCGGCGGGTACCGCAGGTCGATCTCCCGTGCCACCTCCAGCAAGTCGGGCACGTCGATTGTGATCTCGGCCCGATAAGGAGCGGTGACCACCTCCAGCGGCGTCACCTCGCCGGCGCCTGAGGTGAAGCCGGGAATCGTGACTTTTCCCTGTATGAGCCCATGGCCAGCCACGTAACGATCGCGGGTGAGCCAATCCCCCGCATCGGCAGGCTTGGGTGGCCGCCGTCGCCGATGATCTTTGCCGAGCCGATCCAGCATACGGTCCACGTAGGCCAGCAGATCGCCCCCGACGGACGGGATAGCTGCCTGCTCGCGGCCGCTCTCACCGGATAGGCGGAACGGCCATGGGGCTGGGCCCTGCTCGGTGGGGGTGAGGAGCTTGCGGGCCCGAATGCCGAACACGGTCGTCTTGGACAGGTCTTCGGGCGCGGCCACCATTACGGCAGCGAGACGCTGCTTCTCCTCATGCGGCAGGCCTCGCCACCTCGACCACTTATCGAGCTGGCCGCTCAGCAGGTAGGCGGCGTACCGGAAGGAGCCGCACGGGTTCCCCCCCTCGTCATAACCGGGGAAGTAGTGGGCGGCCAGCGCCAGCGCACAGCAGATGGCAGCATCGTTCTTCGATAGCTTCGTCAGGCCCACTGGACACCTGCCTCCTCACAGATCTTCGCGCCGAGGTCACCCGCGGTCGAGACACTCAAACCGAACTCGCTGCATACGCGGCTCAGCAAGGGGAGGCTGGAGGCCCGGTAGTCGGGAACAGCAAGCCAGTCGGCTCCTCCGGCGTCGCCCTTATCCGCCTGGATCTTCTGGGCCAGCAGCAGCGGGTGGCTGTAATCCTTGAGATCGATCCGGAACTGCGTCTTCCCTCCCGTGCCGGCAACCTCGATTTGAAGGTCGTAGGAGTCGAGATCGGGCCACAGGACTGGCGCCAGGCCGCGCGCCTTGAGGGCTTCGTAGAGTGCGACCTCGACCAGACCTGGCACGGTGGTCCAGCGCCACACGCCACGAGTGAGCGCGGCGTGGTCCTTGACCAGTGTCGCCTGCGGCGTCACGCCATGCACTGTGGGGAACAGCACCTTGTCGTTGCCCGACCGTGCGACGGGCGCCGATGCGGCGGGGACCAGCTTCGGCGCCCCGCCGTCGGCCGGGATTTTGAAGTGGTACTTGGCTCCGAAGTCGCGGTGCGGTCGGTGGAAGCACTGGACGCTTCCGGACCGACCGCCGCGGGTCTGCTGAAGCGTCACCCGCATGGGCCATTCGCACACCGGACAGGCGAACCACCAACGGTCGAAGACCGCAGCGTGCGGGATGTCGGTGTAGAACTGCCGAACGCTACTGGGCAGCGGCAGCTTACGGAGCTTGCTGACCGGCCCGGCTGGATGGTCAATGAGTGCCTTGCGGCCCTCCACATATACGGTCTGGTCCATGGCCTTCTTCAGGCCAGCGTAGGCCCGTTCCTGGTCCATCTCCGCTTCGAGATCATCTCCGTTTGCTGAGCGGCCACCGCGAGTCAGCCGAGACAAGGTCCGCAGCACCAGCCGCTGCTCGGCCTCCAGGTCGTATAGGTCGTCGTCGAACTGCCCGTCTCCAGTGATCAGACGAACGCCCTGCATCTCCTCTGCTGGCACTTCCCCCGGCAGCAGAAGATTGAGGTCTCCGGTGAGCAGTTCACGGAATTCAGCGAAGGTCAGTGGGTGAGAGGGGCCGCGGGCCGCCATGATCCGGCCGTGGGATTCCATCAAGGTGCGCAGTCGATGCTCCGGGGGCGCCTCGGCGTCAGTGAGGGCCTGCGCTGCCAAGGCAGCGGCCGCCATCACCGTGTGCCGGACCTCGGGAGCATCCAAGAGTGAGCTCGGGTCGTTCACACCGGGCATGCTAACCAGCGAGTGTGACAGTTTGAGATTGCACGCGAACGCTCAGAGATCGCCAGCAGCCGCGGCACGTGTCCCTTCGTCCATCTCGAACTGCGGATACAGGTCCCGATAGTCATCGAGATAATCAACGATGTGCTGTCGGCCAACTTTAGTGAGATGCCAGCGGTATTCCTTGACGAACGTGCCCTGGGCGACCTCGACGCGAATCGGCTCGGCGTAGATGTAGCCGCGACTGGCCGCCCCGTTCGGCCGGAACCCTGTCCCCAGATAGAACCTGGCCTTCCCCCACAACCCGGCTTCCGGCAACCCATCGGGCTCGGCTGAGGCGACCTTCACCAGGTTCTCCCACAACCACGCGGACAACAGATGCGCCGGGGTCCGAACCGGCGCTTGGGCTCCCAGTCCTGCCCGCACACATGCCCTACCTACCCGGGTCAATTCCACCAGCACGCGATTGACCGGCCCCAGAGGGAACACTTCCACCTGATCCTCGGTCAGCGTGATCAGTCCGTGGCGTTCCAGCACAGCCAGACTCGAGCCCGCACCTGGATCGAGCAGCCCCTGTTCCTTGAGCCGCAGCTGGATGTCGGTGTAGCCGGTGAAAGCAGGGTCGGCTTTGATGGTGAACGGCAGCTTACGCCAGACGCTGGCCGGTCCGGGATCACGCCCAGCTGCATGCTCAGCGCGCGCGTGAGCTTCGGCTTCCTGATCCTGATGGAAGCAGGCCACCAGATAGGCCTGCTGCCGCTCGTTCAACGCCCGCCAGTCACGCATCCCCTTGTCCGATGAAGCTACCGCCGTCTCGTCTTCCCCCCGCTTGACCGGTACCGCGCGGAACAGGTGCGCCTGCTGCGGATAAGCCCGCAACCACGCCTGCCGAACAGCAGACGTCGACGTGCCGTATATCTCAGCGAAACCTGCAACGACCTGTTCGAGGGACGCCCGGTCAGCCCACGCCTGGACAACGATGCCGGACTCGACCGCCTGCAGCTTCCAGACCGTCACCTCTGGCACCCGTTCCGCCAACGCCCTGGCGGCGCCCCCACGATTCAGCCCAGCAAATCGACGCAAGTCCGTAAGGGTCTCCTCCTCGCGGGGAACACCCGTCAACGCCTGCGCCGAAGTCCCAAGTACCTCAGCCAGCCTCTTCAACCGCGCCGGTGAGGGTGAGTGCCTGCCCTGCTCGTAGTAGATGATCTGCCGCGCCGACACCCCCACCGCAGCCGCCAAACCCGACACCGTCAGCCTGGCGTTCGCCCTAAGCAGGGACAACACGCCAGGCGCGAAGGGCTCAGACTGACGAGACATGTAGCCATTATAAACTTCACTCTGCCGAAAACCACTCTCCGTCGATCATTTGTTCGATTCCCCTGCGAATGCTGCCTGAAACAAGCCGCTGAGCATCCGCGGATTCCTGTCGGCTTACAGCAGCGCTCCGGACGCCCGCAGCGCGTCATCGATCAGCATCCACACGCGCCGCGCTCCGACCCCGTGGGTTCAGCCCTCAAACTGGTGTGCCGGTCAGTGCGTGCGGTGGGCCGGACCGAAGGTGCCACTGACCTCGCCCGGATGCCTCACGTCGACGATGGTCGGCGATATCCGTTGGATTTTCGGCGACTACTACCAGGCCCGCCGGCTGGCCGCTTCCCCAGATCTTGCACTGGCTCTGGTAGGTGGTCGTCACCACCAGGCGCCGCTGATCGAGATCCGCCGGGAGTCGGGTGACCATGCAGCAGGTGGGTAGCAGCTCGGGCTGAACTGGACGCGCCCTGGCCCCGCTCGCCGGGGGAGAGAGAGCGGAGCCAGGGCTGCAGAATACGAGATGGTCCCCGCCGCATTGCGGGCGGCGGGAACCACTTATCGAGTGCTGCTACCGGCCGCGGATCTGGCGACCGGTCGTGCTGTTCGGGTATAGAACGGCGTCGGCGACCCGGCCGCCGGAGTCCTTTGCGCCCCCGCCGATGGTGAGCTTGCCATGGACGTTGGTGTTCCCGGCCATGCCGGACCAGAACGCGGGCTCCTTCTCCCAGCGGATGCCGTCCAAGAGCTTGGTCAGCCCGGCGGGCATGATGCTGTCGGCGTTCTGGGTCAGGCCGGTCGCCTGATGGACAGCGATGCCGAGACCGGTGAGGACAGCCGGGGCGGAGAGCATCGTGCGGGTAGCGAAGCCCTACTGGCTCAAGCTCAAACAAAGCGCCGACACCCAAGGACGGGTACGACTGCAATGCCTGGCCGCGGGCCCTTCCCCCTCGGTGACCTGCCCGCGCCTCAACCGCACCCGCCCCACCCCGCCTGCCTCTCCCGCAGCGATGGATCTGGCCAACGCCCGCGCCGCCCACATGGCCGCCAAACCCACGATCCTGCTGCCCGACAACGAAACGAGAGGAAACGGCCCCTTCCCCTGGCCGAACTGCCACGCATCTGCCAGAAGTCGACCATCACGCTGCGCCCCGACGACCTCGGCATCAAGGGACAAACTCCGTCAAGACCGGCGCTACCTCACCCCACCTGGCAGGACGCCTGCAAGATCATCCGAGTCAACACCGAAGGCGTCAACGGCAGGATCAAGGGCCACCACATCGATGTCGGCGGAATCTGTCAAACCTGTTGAGACGTCAGGCTACTTGTGTGGTTTGTGGTGAAGCGCCGTCGTTTTGGGTCGTGAGTGGCTTGTTGATCCACACTCGTGAGGGCAGCGGCGGTGGACAGGGGGCCGCCGACCGTGGAACCGCTCGGGGTGGGCCAGGAACGCCGCGTTCAGCGTGGCGGACCGCCTGGCGTGGATCTCAGCCACCGAGCCGTCATGCACCGATGCCGGGGTGTGCATTCCGATACCGGAATGGTGGTGGTTCTCTGGGGGTCAGGGACTGTGCCGGGCGCTCAAACTCGGTGTTTCCGCAGGTC
>NZ_JBFBIK010000142.1:0-17264 GCF_040685555.1 Sphaerisporangium sp. NPDC088356 | reverse complement strand
TGCGGGTCCGGCCGGTCCCGGGGTGTCGGGCTCACCCCCGGGCTCTGGGGTCCCGGCGGCCCTTACTGGGCTTTCCGGCCGGAATCCCGGTGAGCGCTGGGCTCGTGGCCCTTGACGCCCTTCTGGTGGGCCTTCATCGGTGTGTGACGGAGCCAGCGGTTCGCGTCCCGGGTGAGCGCCTCGCGAGCCTCGCGATAGCTGTGATACCTGCGCATGTGCCGCGTGTGGTAGAGGTCGTCGGTGAAGTGATTGTTGTGGTGGTGGCCGTGGTGCCTCCCGTGGTGTCGGTAGCCGCCGCCTCCGCCGTGCTCGGACTCGACTTCGACGTGCTCCCGCGGGGAGGGTTGGTGGACGACATGTTTGTGGTGCTTTCGCGGACGGTGGGCGACGTAGCGTACTCGGTGGTGTTTCCGGATTTCCTTTCTGGGCCTCTTCGCGGGGACCTCTTCTTCGCCGCCGCCGCCGCCTCCACCGTCGGGTGTCGATGAGAACGTGAAGCGTGCGTGGGCGCCGTTCTGCGTGGTGCCGGCGTGAGCGTCGGCCTGCGCGGGAAGCGGCAGCGCCATGAGCGCCCCGGCCGTCACCGCCGCGCCGATGTAAGCGAACAGGGATCGGTCGTTGATCATTCGCGTCAGAGACCGCCTGCCTCTAGGTGTATGAATCACCTAAATACCCCCCGTTAGTAAATGAAGAGAATCGAGCGCTGTATCACCATAATGGCGGCACATAGGTGAACTACCCCGTATTGACGCTGCAACACAGATGATTTATCAGGCAAGTGTGTCGACTGCCGTTCAATACGGCAAATGGGATATGACCGCGACGGGCCACTTGTGTGGTATATCGGATGAAGCGCTTTATATGCCCATAACTGGGATGATCTCCCAGAGGCGGCAGGCGTACGCACTGCTGCGGGCCGGATCACGCGGCGCGGCGCGCACGTTGCCCGCGCCGGAGGTCGTGGAGCGGGTCCGATGCCACATCGACCTCGTGCCGAACGAAGACGATGACGGGTTCACCGCGCGAGCGTTGTACCTCGCGCTGTGGCAAGGGGCGCCCCGCGCCTGGTGTGGGCGGCGGGGCGCGTGTCTGCGCTTCAGCCCTTGTAGTTGAAGATCTGGTGCAGGGTGTGCTGGATCTCCACCAGGTCCTTCTGGTCTTCCATCACCTGGTCGATGGACTTGTACGCTTCGGGGTGCTCGTCCACCAGGGCGGCGGCGCGGTCTGCGTTCCAGGTTCGGCCCTGCATCGCTTCGGTGAGTGACTTGGCTGATAGCTCTCGCTTGGCTCGGCTGCGGGACATGCGGCGGCCGGCGCCGTGGGAGCAGGAGTTGTAGGAGTCGGGGTTCCCAAGTCCGCGGACGATGTAGGACTGGGTGCCCATCGAGCCGGGGATGACGCCCTCGTCGCCGGTGTCGGCTTTGATGGCTCCCTTGCGGGTGATCCACAGCTCCTTGCCGTTGTGCGTCTCCTGCTGGGTGAAGTTGTGGTGGCAGTTCCGAGTGAGGATGTTGTCTTCCAGCGCGAATGCGTGGGCGCCTTCCACCACTGCGCAGAACACCTCCTCGATCCTGTCCGTCTCCTCGATCGCTGTTACCGTCCACCCTCGCCGCTCTACGGCGTCGCGACCTGCCTCAAACCGCTCCCGGTGAGCAGGTATGAGGAAGAACGAGGGATCGAGATCGCCGCGCATAATGCCCAGCAGGTAAGTGGTGGTGGGCTTGTCGCTGAACCCCAGCGTTTCCCGTGCTCGGATTCCATACGTTCCTATGCCTAGCAGATTACAAATGGTTCGTACCTGCTCAAGGTTCTCGCGGACCGCCGAGGAGAGGGTGGGACGACCTGTCTTGCCGACATCGCCATCGGCCGCGAAGTAGCCGGCCAGCCAGCCGTACAAGTAGGACGGAGTGGAGTCGAGCCCCGGGATGGACGTCTTCCACTCCTTGGGCAGCCCGTTGATCACCTTCATGTTCGGGTACGACCGGGGCGGCCTGCCAAAGCCCTCGAAGACGGGCAGCATGGCGAGATCCTTCTCGCCACAGAAGTTGGCGCGAGACCGATTGGGAGGACTGACGGTCCCGTCACCGAAAACGAAACCTCGGGCCGCGGCCTCCCTGTCCACGATCATGTCCTCCGGTCGCTTGGCGAAAACCCAGGCGAGGCGGTCTCCCGGCTTCAGTTCGACCGTGGTCAGCTCGGCGGGCCGCTTCCCCCAGTACCTCACGCCGCCGCTGGAATGCGTGCGCAGCAGCCAACGATGCCCGGGAGTGGCGTGAATGACCTTCTCAACCCCGTTGCGTGAGAGTCGTACGCGCATCAGGCACTGCCTGCCAAAGGACAGGACGGGTGCCTTGACCCACTTCCCGTCCGTGGTCAGCAGTTCATGGACGCCGCCCGCCAAATCGGCGATGGACCGTACGCCGGAGCTGGTCATCACACCGGTCTCCCCGGCGAAGCAGTTGATCGTGCGGACCCGGTCGCCGGCGCCGACGATGGAGAACAGCGCGGCGGACAGGACGCGGTCCATGCGCGCGCGGGAGGCCATGGCGTAGGCCTGGGCCCAGAGCATGTCGCGGATGTAGGCGCCGAACTGTGGGGAGCTCTGGACGAGGTAGGCGAGGTCGGGGTCCTCGAGGTGGATGAACCACTGGGACATGACCTTCTTGGCCTCGTCGATGTGCTTCTTCGCGAGCTGGTTGCCGATGCCGCGCGAACCGGAGTGCAGCACTGTCCAGACCCGGTCACGCTCGTCGAGGCAGACCTCCACGAAGTGGTTGCCGGAGCCGAGGGTGCCGAACTGCTCGGATACCCTCTTCGCCTGCTTGGGGTTCAGGTCGGTGTGGGGGAGTCCGAGTTCGCTGAGGGCTCGGTCCATGGACGGGTCGGCGTGGCCCTTGCCGACGCCGGCCGGGATGCGGTGCTCCACCATGGGCATCAACGCGGCCAGGGTGTCGGGCAGGTCGGCGGCGGTGAGCGTGGTCTCGGTCGCGACCATGCCGCAGCCGATGTCCACACCCACAGCGGCCGGAATGATCGCACCCTCGGTAGGAATTACAGATCCGACTGTCGCGCCAATGCCGATATGCGCGTCCGGCATGAGCGCGACATGACCCGAAACGAAACGCTGGCGAGCGGTACGTGCCGCCTGCTCAATCGTGCCCGGGTCTATTTCACTGGCCCACGACAGAAGGTTAGGCGCGATCTGGTTCGGCATGGTGGATCTCCTCTTTGATCGAGATCTACTTTGCCCAAGTCCTCGCTGATATCCCACTCATTATTCAACACGCCCGCGCGGCTTCACCTCGGCGTGACCCCCGCCTGCCCGCCCCGCTGCCTGATCGTTCGATGGCCCTCGGTCGGCGTCAACACCGTCTGTTGCCGTTGGAAATGGGGCGAGGGTGCACGTCGCTGGTGAATGGACACGCGAAGTCGGGCCGCCGCCCTGCGGGCGGCTAGCGCTCCCCGGGCAAGAGGCTTGGGGGCCGGTCCCGGGGGTGCGCTGTCCTCAGGCGCCGGCCCCGACAGACGCGACCTGTACACCAGTGAGGCAGTCACCACGACGCCCCACGATCGTCAGGAAGTTGCCGATCAACGTACGGGGTTGGGGGCGATCGACGGTCCGGCGCTTCGTTCCTGAGCCAGCCCACCGAGCGTCTATCCTTGCCGTCTCGTTGAGCTGCTAAGGGGATCGGACGCGAGAGAGCCCCCGCCTGAGCGGGGGCCCCAGTTCAGCACTTATGCGCCCAATGCCCCGGCCTTGACGGCGCTCACGAAGGCCAACCACTCGCCAGGCTCAATCACCAGGGCCAGACCAGCGTGATTCTTGCTGTCCCTGACCGCGAAGATGCCGGGCAGGTTCGATGCGACCTCCACACAGTTGCCCGTGTCGCCGCTAAAGGTGCTCTTGCGCCACTGTGCGTCCCGAAGGTCAGCAGTCACGTTCGGTTCACCACTTCCTGTATGAGCTTGACCGACTGTTTGAACGGTAGAGCTTCGGCTCTGATCGCGTCATACCGGAGTGCCATCTCAGCGATCACCTGACGATCGTCTAGCGTGCGGCCATGCGGTTGCGCCTCAGCGTAGGCGGCATACGGTGATCCGTTCCGTTCGGCGATGATGAACCCGCCTATCAAGCCGCAGTGCGCCTGTGCCGTGTAGGGCACGATTTGCAAGGTCACCTTGGGGTGCTGGGCCATTTCGAGCAGGAACCGTAGTTGTTCCTGCATCACCTCCGGCTCCCCGATGCTCCGATGGATCACGGCCTCATCCATGACAGCGCTGATCATGGGCGGCTTCTCCCGATTAAGGATGGCTCGCCGTTGCATGCGACCTGCTAGGCGTTCCTCTACGTCTTCCCTGGTGATGCCGGGAGACGTGGCGAACATCTCGCGGGCATACGCCTCGGTCTGGAGCAGACCGGGAATGAGCGTCGGCTCCCAACTGTGGAGCGATGTGGCGTCTTCCTCTTCTTCGAGCCAGGGCCTGAAGTACTCAGGTGCCTTGTTCCAGGTGGTGGCGACGTAGAGGCGCATCATTGCGCCGTCGAGCCCCAAGGCTTGATCGCAAAGCTGTGCGAAGCGCTCGGATGGGGGCCGTCTGCCAGCTTCCACCATGCCCACCATGGATTCACTGAACCCGACGCGTTTCGCTAGTTGCTTCTGCGTGAGCTTGGCGTCAGTTCGGTGTTTCCGTAGTTCGAAGGCAAACAGGGCACGTGGGGACTCGTGGGGGTCTATCTCCCTGCTGGCGGACAAGGGCTCACCTACCGTCCAAATATGAGTATTACGGACACCATACCGACCACCCCACAGGAATTGTGGTGGGGTTGTACGCCGATTCCACTACCGATCGTAGCCCGCTGTCGCCAATCTGATAAGGCGAAGTCTCCAAGACGCATGGACCATTTCCGGCGACACGAAAAGGCAAGCGCATGAGGATGGGAAGCCTGCTGGGCGTTACCGATCTGGTCGGTTCTCCCGAGTCAGTCTCACAAGCACGCGATTACGTGAGGAAGAAACTCGGTGAGGATCACCCGGCTTTGGATGACGTGACCTTACTGGTTTCCGAAGTCGTCACGAACGCTGTGGTTCATTCCGACTCGCGAGACGGCGGGAGGGTGACGCTCGCCATTGCTGATTGCTACGACCTCATACACGTCGACGTGGTGGACGCCGGAAGCGCTACAGCCCCGCACGTTCGCGGGGACATGTTGGACGAAGGAGGGCGAGGTCTCATGCTCGTTGAAACGCTCTCGCATCGCTGGAACGTCTACGACGACGCCGCCGGCCGAACGGTTTGGTTTCAGATCAAATATAAGCATGGGGGTGATGACGATGGTCTTTCACATCCCCGGCAGCGGGAACCGTCCTGAACCTACCGAGGAGCAGAAGCGCGCCACGCGCGGCACAGCGGCCATGGCCTCCAAGACGGTAGACGACAGCGTAGAGACCGACCGTCAGCAGGAGTAGGCGCTCCACCTGATCGAGCGCTGGGGCCCGGACCGTGAAGGCTTGGAGCAGGCGGCCCTCTCGCTCGTCGTTGATCCCCTGACGGACGAGGAGATCCGTCCTTAAAGCGGTCGAGGCGGCGCGTGGGTGGAATTCCTCGCATAGGAGCCGGGGCGTTCTCTTCCCTTATCCCGCGCGCCGTCGCCCTCATTCATGAGGACGAACAATCGGAAGAAAGGGCACATAAACCCTTGACGTCGGCTCGCAGCACTCCCGTACGAGGTCAGCCACCCCATCAACCGGAGGACTCCCTAGGGTCCCGTTCCCGTGCGAGCTTCCGAGTAAGATACGCCCCCGTACGATCTTAGCCCAGAACGCCTCACCATGCCGGTAGCCGCTTCCCACGAACCGCCACTCCCGCTCATTCCGGGTCCTGCGGGCGCCGGACCGCGCGCGGCTCCCTTCGCCGGGTCCGCACGGGCTCCTCGCAGTCGGGGGCGGGCGGCAACTTCGCCGGGTCGACCTTCTTGGGGAAGACCTGTGGCCGGCGCCTCCCCGCCGGACGGGTGAGTTCGGTACGCAGGACGATCTTCAGAACTTGGATCGCGCGGACCTGACGCTTGGAGGTCGGTGCCCAGAGAGCCGTCAGCCCAGCGGCGACCACGACGATCGAGATCGCGAGCGGCACGATGGCGGCACCGACGCCGACTGTCTTGAAGAACTCCACCACGGACGGCCTCCTGGCAGCGCGAAGCTGACCAGAGGTCTCTCCCGCCCGTGAGTGGCGGACCGGCAGCACCGGGGGCCCCATAGGAGGCGGCACCGTAATGACGACGCTGTCGCGAAGGGATACTCCCCCCTGCTACCTACCAAGAGTACGAGGCACGCCGCCACCGGTCGAGGGCCAATTCGGTGGCTTAGGCCGTTGATAGGGAGCCGGGCCGTGGCCCCGATGGATGACGGCATGACGCCAGACGGTCTCGAAGCCGGCCAGCAAGGATCAGGGTTCGAAGCCGAGAGCAAGGTCAGGGGCCGTGTTGGGCAATCTGGGAGAAGTCCGGAAAAGCCCTTGGACAGGGGGTGGCGACCCTAGAAGACCCCAGAAGGTCGGGCTGAGGGCCACGGAGACCGGGGATGAGGCCTAACGTTAAGGGGGTTTCGCGGTTCGCCGTAGGCTGGCGGTCTGACCGGTAACATCCGTACGCGCGACAGGAGGCCCTTGGTGCTCGTTGACTCCTTCGGGCGAGTGGCGACCGACCTCAGGGTCTCGCTGACCGACAAGTGCAACCTTCGCTGCACCTACTGCATGCCACCGGAGGGTCTCGACTGGTTGCCGAAGTCCGACCTGCTCACCGCGGACGAGATCTGCCGCCTGGTGACGATCGGCGTCGAGCGGCTCGGCATCACCGAGGTCCGCTACACCGGTGGCGAGCCGCTGCTCCGTCGCGAGCTCGTCGAGATCGTCACGCGCACGGCGGCGCTGCGGCCCCGGCCGCAGGTGTCGATCACCTCCAACGGCATCGGCCTCGCCCGTCTCGCCGCGCCGCTCGCCGCCGCGGGCCTCGACCGGGTCAACATCTCGCTGGACACCCTCGACCGTGAGGTCTTCGTGCGGCTCACGCACCGCGACCGGCTGGCCGACGTCCTCACGGGGCTCGCCGCCGCCGAGGCCGCGGGTCTTCGCCCGGTCAAGGTCAACGCGGTGCTCATGCGCGGCGTCAACGACCACGAGGCCCCGGGCCTGCTGCGGTTCTGCCTGGAGATGGGCTACGAGCTGCGGTTCATCGAGCAGATGCCGCTGGACGCGCAGCACGGCTGGCGCCGCGAGAACATGGTCACCGCCGACGAGATCCTCGGCATGCTGACCCCCGAGTTCACCCTCATCCCCGACGATCCGCAGGAGCGGGGCAGCGCCCCGGCCGAGATCTTCCTCGTGGACGGCGGTCCCGCGCGGGTGGGGGTCATCGGCTCGGTGACGCGCCCGTTCTGCGGGGCGTGCGACCGGGTGCGCTTGACCGCCGACGGTCAGATCCGCAACTGCCTGTTCGCGACCGACGAGTCCGACCTGCGCGCGGCCCTGCGCGGGGGGGCCTCCGACGACGCGCTCGCCGCGCAGTGGGTCGCCGCCGTACGCGGCAAGCGGGCCGGCCACGGCATCGACGATCCGAGCTTCCTGCAGCCGACGCGCCCCATGTCGGCCATCGGCGGCTGAGGTGCCCCCGGGGGAGCACCCGGCCCCGCCTGGCCCGTCCGGGCAGGCGGCCCCGTCCAGCTTGTACGAGCACGCGGCCCCGCCCGGCCCCTCCGGGCACCCGGGCACGCCTGGGCCCTACGACGCGGTGGTGCTGGCCGGGGGCGGTGCGCGCAGGCTCGGGGGAGGGGACAAGCCCGGCGTCAGGGTGGGCGGCCTGCCGCTGATCGAGCGGGTCGTGGCCGCGGTCCCGGACGCCGTCCGGCTCGTCGTGGTGGGCCCCGAACGTCCCGGCCTGCCGCGCGCGGAGTTCGTCCGGGAGGACCCGCCGGGGGGCGGTCCGGTTCCCGCTCTCCGTACAGGGCTGGCGCGGGTCTCGGCGCCGTGGGTGGCGCTCCTGGCCGCTGATCTCCCGTTCCTGCTGTCAGGACACCTCACGACGCTTCTCAGGGCCGCGGGCCCCCGGCCGGGGGCGGTGCTGGTGGACGACGGCGGCCGCGAGCAGTGGCTCACCGGCGTCTGGCGTACGGAAACGCTCGCCCGCGCGCTGGCGGCGTACGAGGGGCGGTCTTTGCACGGGCTGCTCGGCCCGCTCGACCCGGTACGGCTCAGCCTGGCGGTAGGCGACGACGGCCGCGTTCCGTGGTTCGATTGCGACACGTTCGACGACGTGAGTGACGCCCGGAAACGAATCCCGAGCGTGACCGACAAACGTTGAGCGAGCTTTGTCCGCCCGCCAATGATTTGGACGAAAGGGATCTCATGAACGTGCTGGTCGAGTGGACGGCGCTGGTCTGCAAGGAGCTGGGCATCGACCCGGAGAAAGTGGATCGCGACGCGGTTCTCGACCTGACCAGGGACGTCGCCCACGGAGTGGCCCGGCCGGCGGCGCCGCTCACGGCGTACCTGCTCGGTCTCGCACAGGGCGCGGGTACCGCGTCACCGGAGGCGCTGGAGCGCCTGTCGACGCTGGCGCGTAACTGGGGCGAGGCCACGGCGGAGACGCTGGGTGACCATTGAGTCATCCGAATTTCGGTATTAAGGCGTTTTAAACGCAGAAATGGGCGATGCCGGGTGGTTACGGGGGCAAACCACCCGGCATCGCTTCATCGGCGTTCCGACGGGGGCCCGGAACGCCGGCAGTAGCGCTCCGACGGGGGACCAGAGCGCTTGTCTAAAGCGTACACCTACAACCCTTGGGGTGCGTCAAGACTTTGTCACGACCCGATCTCGCGTCGGTGCCTTGGTATCTCGGTTTGGTTAGGTAGTTCTGCGTCAATGCCCGAGCTCACGCCACGAGTCGGCTCGTTGGCCCCGATGACGGCAACGTAGGGCAAAAAGATCGCCCCGGCGACGAGGAGGGCTCGGATCGGCCAGGGTACGTTGAGCACGACGGCAAGGATGAGGCACAGGGTGCGGATGCCCATCTGGATGAAATATCGCTTCTCCCGGCGGCCGATGTCGGCCGTGAGCGAGGGCCTTGCGTCGGTGACCTGATGTACGACCGTACGGCCATGCCATACCTTCACGAACTCAACGGTAGACCTTCGGCCATGGGGGTCCGACGGCGGCCGTGGGAGCCACGGCCGTCATACGATCAAGGCCGATGGTGAGGAGAGTTGGATGAGCGATCGTACGTACCGCGTGACCGAGATCGTCGGCACGTCGGCGGAGAGCGTTGACCACGCGATCCGCAATGGAATACGGCGTGCCGCCGAGACGCTGCGGCACCTCGACTGGTTCGAGGTCACCGAGGTTCGCGGCCATATCGAGGACGGCGAGATCGGCCACTACCAGGTGGGCATGAAGGTCGGCTTCCGCCTGGAGGACTCCTAGCCCCTCGGCGCGGCCCCCAGAGCCCTCGTGAGGCTCCTGAGGCCGGTGCCGGAAGGGAGGAACCTCCCGGCACCGGTGGAGGGCCTCAGTTGGCCTGGCTGACCGTCGACATGTTGAAGTCGGGCACGCGGACGGCCGGCATGATCGTGCGGGTGAAGTAGTCGTTCCACTCGCGGGGGAGCGTCTGGCCCGCCCGGCCGATCTCGGTGAGCCGGCCGAGCAGGTCGACCGGGCTCTCGTTGAACCGGAAGTTGTTGACCTCGCCGACCACCTCGCCGTTCTCGACGAGGTAGACCCCGTCACGGGTCAGGCCGGTCAGCAGCAGCGACTGGGGGTCGACCTCGCGGATGTACCACAGGCAGGTGAGCAGCAGGCCCCGCTCGGTGGAGGCCACCATCTCGTCGAGCGAGCGCCCGCCCTCGGGCCCCGACATGATCAGGTTGTCGATCTGCGGGGTGGCCGGGAGCCCGGTGAGCTCGGCCGAGTAGCGTGTCTGCAGCAGCGCCGCCAGCGAGCCGTCGCGGACCCAGTCGGTCGCCGACAGCGGCAGGCCGTTGTCGAAGACCGACCGCTCGCGGCTGCCCGCGTGGGTGATCACGAAGGGCGCGGACTCGATGCCCGCGGCGGCCGGGTCGCTGTGGATGCGCACGGGGGAGGCCGACAGCGACTCGCCCACCCGGGTGCCGCCGCCCGGCTTGGAGAACACCGTGCGGCCGTCCGCGGCGTCCCTGGCCCCCGCCGACCAGTAGAGGTAGATCATGAGATCGGCCACCGCCGTGGGCGGGATCAGCGTCTCGTAGCGGCCGGCGGGCAGGTCGACGCGGCGCTTGGCCCAGTCGAGACGGCGCGCCAGCGTGTCGTCCAGCGAGGCCACGTCGACGTCGGTGAAGTCCCTGGTGGCCACGCCGGTCCAGGCGGAACGGCTCATGTCGGGCGACTTGGCGTTGAGCTCCAGCCGGCCCGTCGGCTGGTCGTGCCGCAGCCGCAGCCCGGTGGAGGAGCCGAGGAACGTCGAGGTGATGATGTGCTCGGCGAAGCCGTACAGCTTGCGGTTGGCGGTCTCGGCCACGGCGAACGCCTCGCCGAGCGCCGGGGCGAACTCGCCGAACACGCCGATCGAGGTGGACTCGGCCGGCCGGTCCCAGTCGGGCGACTGCCTCGCCGCGACGAGCGGGCGGGCGTCCTCGGCGGGCGGGGCCTCGTGCGAGGCCAGGTCGGCCGCCGTGACGACGTCGGCGAGCTGGTCGGGACGCACGGCCGAGCGCGAGACGACGCCGACGCCGCGGCCGGTGATCGAGATGACGGTGAGCTGGGACGAGCGCGCCACGCCGTTGGTGGTCAGGGTGTTGCCGGCGAAACGGAGGTTCGCGGTGGACCCCTCGTCGACGATCACGACGCAGTCGTCCGCCTTGCTGAGGGCAAGGGCACGCTCGACGGTCTCCTGAGGAGTCACTTTCCGCCCTCCTGAACAGTGTTGAGGATCTTGACTCCGCGGAACAGCGCGGAGGGGGCGCCATGGCTCACCGGCGCGACCTGGCCGGGCTGGCCCTTGCCGCAGTTGAAGGCGCCGCCGAGCACGTACGTCTGCGGGCCGCCCACCGCCTCCATGGAACGCCAGAAGTCGGTGGTCGTGGCCTGGTAGGCGACGTCGCGCACCTGCCCGGTCAGCCGGCCGTTCTCGATGCGGTAGAACCGCTGGCCGGTGAACTGGAAGTTGTATCTCTGCATGTCGATGGACCAGCTCTTGTCGCCCATGACGTAGAGGCCGCGCTCGACGCCGGAGATCAGCTCGTCGGTCGAGGGGCCGTCGAGCGCGGGCTGCAGCGAGACGTTGGCCATGCGCTGGATCGCGACGTGCCCGGGGGAGTCGGCGAACGCGCAGCCGTTGGAGGAGCCGAGGCCCTTCAGCAGCGCCATGCGGCGGTCGAGCTGGTAGCCCACCAGCCTTCCCTCGCGCACGATGTCGAACTGCCGCGTGGCCACGCCCTCGTCGTCGTAGCCCACCGAGGCCAGACCGTGCTCGGCCGTGCGGTCGCCGGTGATGTTCATGATCGGCGAGCCGTACTCGAGGGTGCCGAGCTTGTCGAAGGTGGCGAAGCTCGTGCCGGCGTAGGCCGCCTCGTAGCCGAGCGCGCGGTCGAGCTCGGTGGCGTGGCCGATGGACTCGTGGATGGTCAGCCACAGGTTGGAGGGGTGGATGACCAGGTCGTAGGTGCCCGCCTGGACGGAGGGCGCCTTGAGCTTCTCCTCCAGCAGCTCTGGCAGCGTGGCGAGCTCGGCGGGGAAGTCCCACCCGGTGCCGGTGAGGTACTCGTAGCCGCGGCCGACCGGAGGGGCGAGCGTGCGCATGTCGTCGAAGCGCCCGTCGGCCGCCCGCATCACCGTGAGGACCGGGTGGATCCTGACCCGCTGCTGGGTCGCCTCGGTGCCGGCGGTGTCGGCGTAGAACTTCTGCTCCTTGACCTGCATGAGCGAGGCGGAGACGTGGTCGACCCGCGGGTCCTTCAGCAGGCCGGTTGACCAGTCGCCGAGCAGGCCGGCCTTGTCCTTCAGGGCCACGGTGAAGGGGTCGACGTCGTAGGGCGACACCCAGGTGACGCCCGCGTGGACCGGCTCGGGGGCCAGCTCCACGGGCTCGCGGTTGACGGCGGCGGCGAGCTCGGCCACCTCGACGGCCTGCTCGGCGACCGCGGCGGCGGCCTCGGGGGTCAGCTCGATGCCCGCCGCGAAACCCCAGGTGCCGCCGCGGATGACCCGCACGGCGTACCCCAGGTCGTCGGCGTCCATGGAGCCTTCCAGGCGGGCGTCGAACAGGCTCAGCGTCTCGCCGCGCACCCGTTCGAGCCGGAAGTCGGCGTGCTCGGCGCCCAGCTCACGGGCACGTTCCAGGGCCGCGTCCGCCAGCCGCCGCAGCGGCAGGGCGAGAAAGTCGGGATCGATCTGGCGCATGTCCACGATCCTAGCCCTGTGATCTTGTACGGCGCGGATAAGGGTTTACCTGTGAGTAGGCGATAGCGTCGTTGCCATGGCTCGTTCAGTACTCGTAACCGGTGGAAATCGCGGCATCGGCCTCTCGATCGCCCGTGAGCTGGCCGCGGCCGGCGACGCCGTCGCCGTCACCTACCGCTCGGGGGAGCCCCCCGAGGGGCTCTTCGGCGTGAGGTGCGACGTCACAAGCTCAGAAGACGTGGACGTCGCCTTCTCCAAGGCGGAGGCCGAGCACGGGCCCGTCGAGGTCGTCGTGGCGAACGCCGGCATCACCAGGGACACGCTGCTGCCGCTGATGAAGGAAGAGGCCTTCACCGACGTCATCGACACCAACCTCACCGGTGCCTACCGCGTCGCCAAGCGCGCGACCCGCGGCATGCTGAGGATGCGCCGCGGCCGCATCGTCCTCATCTCCTCCGTCGTCGGCATGCTCGGCTCGGCCGGCCAGACCAACTACGCCGCCTCCAAGGCCGGCATGATCGGCTTCGCCAGGTCGCTGGCCCGCGAGCTCGGCTCGCGCGGCATCACGGTCAACGTGGTGGCCCCGGGCTTCGTCGACACCGACATGACCGCCGCGCTCGAGCCCGAGCAGCAGCAGGCCATACTCAAGAACATCCCGCTCGGCCGTGCCGCCAGCGGGGCCGACATCGCGCGGGCGGTCAAGTTCCTGGCGAGCGACGACGCCGCCTACATCACCGGGGCGGTCGTCCCGGTCGACGGCGGCCTTGGAATGGGGCACTGACATGGGAATCCTCGACGGCAAGCGGCTTTTGGTCAGCGGCGTGCTCACCGACGCCTCGATCGCGTTCTCCGTGGCCAGGCTGGCCCAGGAGGAGGGCGCCCAGATCGTGCTCACCGGCTTCGGGCGCATGAGCCTGGTCGAGCGCATCGCCAAGCGGCTTCCCGAGACGCCGCCGGTGATCGAGCTCGACGTGCAGAACACCGACCACCTCGACACCCTGGCCGACCGCGTCGGCGAGCACATCGACGGGCTCGACGGGGTGGTCCACTCGATCGGCTTCGCGCCGCAGACCGCGCTCGGCGGCAACTTCCTCAACACCACCTGGGACGACGTGGCCACGGCCGTGCACGTCTCGACCTTCTCGTTCAAGTCGCTGGCGGTCGCCTGCCTGCCGCTGATGAAGGAGGGCGGCGCCGTCGTCGGGCTCGACTTCGACGCCACCAAGGCCTGGCCCGTTTACGACTGGATGGGCGTGGCCAAGGCGGGCCTGGAGTCCTGCTCGCGCTACCTCGCCCGCGACCTCGGCAAGCACGGCATCCGGGTCAACCTCGTGGCGGCGGGCCCGCTGCGCACGATGGCGGCCAAGAGCATCCCCGGGTTCAAGGAGTTCGAGGAGAGCTGGCCGGCCAAGGCCCCCCTCGGGTGGGACCTCGCCGACCCGGCGCCCGCCGCGAAGGCGTGCGTGGCGCTGCTGTCCGACTGGTTCCCGGCCACGACCGGCGAGATCGTGCACGTAGACGGCGGCGTCCACGCCATGGGGGTCTGAAAAGCGCTCCATGGGTGTCTGAAAGCGTCCATCGGCGGCTGAAGGCGCTCCATGGGGGTCTGAAAAGCGCGTGCCGGTCAGGCCAGGCGGTGCCGCCCCGTGTCGGGGCGGCGCAGGCCCTCGAACGGCATCGACTGCGGTTTGTCCTCGACCCTGCGGGCCTGCACGATGCGGGTCGCGAGGATCGCGGAGGCCAGCAGCGCCGCCGTCAGCGCGGTGCCCACCACGTCGTACGGCCTGCTCGGCATGACCTTGCGCGCGTTCAGGCGGCCGTCCAGCGACGGCAGGGGCTGGCCCGGCCACAGGGGCATGAGCGGCGGCGACTCGACGTCGGCCGAGGGCGGCGTCGACGGCGGGGCTGACGGCCCGGCGCGCTCCACCACGTCACCGAGATTCGTGCCGCCCGTGAGCGTGCCCTGCCCCGGGGAGGCCGCCGGCCGCGGGGGCGGCGGCGAGGCCTGCTCCCGGGGACCGGCCGACGGGGCCGGGGCGGCGGGGGCGTGGGTCGGAATGGAACGGTCCTGTCCGGCGGGCGACTTGGGGGCCGCCGAGGGCTTCGCCTGCCCGCAGTCGGGCGCCGAGACCAGCGGCAGGCACCCGGTGTCGAGGTCGGCACCGAGCAGGTTCCCGTTCGAGGCCTCGCTCGGCTCGGCGCTCGGGGCCGGGGTGGCCGTGGGAGGGCCGGCGGTGGGGGAGGTGTTCCCCGTGCCGCCGAGGAGCTCGCCGGCCGTCTTCGTGACCGTGTCGGCGACCGGCTTCAGCGTGTCTTCGGTGAGATGGTTCAGGGTGTCGGTGACCGGTGCGGCCTTGTCGCCCGTGAGGTCGTTCACCGTGCCGGTGACCCCGCCCAGCAGGTCGCAGGCCTGGCCGGTGAGGCTCGACAGCGGGTCGGTGCCCCTGTCGCAGTCGGCCACACGCAGCGGGGGCGGCGCGGACGCCGTGGCGGGCGTCGCCGCCAGCAGCATCGTCCCCCCGCCCAGCGCGAGCGTCAGCGCTCCCGCCGAGATGGCGGTCGTGCCCTTACGCATGGTTCCCCTCCATCGTCATCCACACGCGCGGCGGAGGCGCGGGCTCCCCTCCCGCCGCCTTTCCGACCATCGTGTGCCAACACGCCGGTCTTTCCACGAAAAGATGCGATTCGGTACCTAGTAGTGATACGCGAGCGAAATTCCTGTTCGGTCGATCGCGAGGCCGCGCTAGTCGGCGGAGACGTCGTCCAGGGCCTCGCGTATCTCCATGGGCAGCGTCAGCTCCTCCGCCTGCAGCACGCCCTTGAGCTGTGCGTGGGTGCGCGCTCCCACTATGGCCGCGGCCACGCCCGGCTGGTCGCGCACCCAGGACAGGGCGACCGCGAGAGGGGAGACCCCGAGCCCCTCGGCGGCCGTGGTGACCGACTCGACGACGCGGCGGGAGCGCTCATCGAGATACGGCTGGACGAAGTCGGCGAAATGCGGCGTCGCGGCCCGCGAGTCCGCCGGGATGCCCACGCGGTACTTGCCGGTGAGCACTCCCCGGCCGAGCGGCGACCAGGCCAGCACCCCGGCGCCGACGTGCTCGGCGGCGGCCAGGACCTCGCGCTCGGCGTCCCTGGCCAGCAGCGAGTACTCGACCTGGGCGGACACGATCGGCGCCCGCCCGGGTGCCGCCCGCTGCCAGACCCCCGCCGCGGCCAGCTGCCACCCGGCGTAGTTGCACACCCCGGCGTACATCGTGCGGCCGGAGGACACGGCGGTGTCGACGGCCGCCAGCGTCTCCTCCAGGGGCACCTCGGGATCGAAGGCGTGCAGCTGCCACAGGTCGACCTCCTCGACCCCCAGCCTGGCGAGGGAGGCGTCGAGCGCGGAGATGAGGCTGCGGCGCGAGGCGTTCCTCGAACGAGGCCCGCGCGGCGTGAGGACGGCCTTGGTGGCGACGACCATCTCCGAGCGTGGCACGGTGTCGCGCAGCAGGCGGCCGAGCAGCCGCTCGGCGTCGCCGCCGGCGTAGACGTCCGCGGTGTCGACCAGGGTGCCCCCGGCTTCTGCGAACGCGACGAGCTGCGCGGCGGCCTCCTCCGCGCCGGTGTCACGCCCCCAGGTCATGGTGCCCAGCCCCACCCGTGACACCGACAGACCACTACGACCGACCAATCGCTGATCCATGATCCGGCCAGGTTACCGCGTTGGAACGTCTCACTTACCTCGATGGCGCAGGACGCGCGCCCGCCGGTCGCTCCTCACGGAACGTTCACTCCCTCGTCACCTTCCCGGCCATTAGTTCACTGGTTCCTCGCCCGGTCCTCACGCGGCATGCTGACCCCGGCGCCGGGGCTGCCCTAGGCTGGCGCGCACTATGGACGCACTGCAAGCGATCGTGCTCGGCATCGTGCAGGGGCTGACCGAGTTCCTGCCGATCTCCAGCTCCGCGCACCTGCTCATCGTTCCCCGGCTGTTCGGCTGGTCCGACCCGGGCGCCGCCTTCACCGCCGTGATCCAGCTGGGCACCATGCTCGCGGTGGTCATCTACTTCTGGCGCGACATCGTGCGCATCGTCTGGACCTGGCTGCGCAGCCTGTGGACCCCCGAGCTACGCGGCGACATGGACGCGCGCATGGGGTGGTACATCGGGCTGGGCACGATCCCGCTGGGCCTGCTCGGCGTGGTGTTCAAGAACCAGATCGAGGGCCCCGCGCGCAACCTGTGGATCAACGCCACCGTGCTGATCGTGTTCGGCCTTCTCCTGCTGCTGGCCGAGCAGCTTGGGCGGCAGCGGACCGCCATCCACGATCTGACGCTCAAGGACGGCCTCATCATCGGCGGCTTCCAGGCGCTCGCCCTGGTGCCCGGCGCGTCCCGTTCCGGCTCGACCATCACGGGCGGGCTGTTCCTCGGCTTCACCCGCGAGGCGGCGGCCCGCTACTCGTTCCTGCTCTCCATCCCCGCCGTGGTGCTGTCTGGGCTGTTCGAGCTGAAGGACGTCGGCGCGGGCGGCGGTCCCGACCTCGTGCCGACCCTGATCGCCACCGTCGTGTCGTTCGTCGTGGGATACGCCTCGATCGCGTGGTTGCTGCGCTACATCACCAAGCACTCGATGATGGTTTTTGTCACCTATCGCGTCTTCATCGGCGCCTTCTTGCTGACACTGTTGTCTCTAGGGGTGATCACAGCCCAATAGGGTTGCCTTTGTGACCACTTTGCTTCTGGTGCGGCACGGTCTGACACACATGACCGGGCCGGTGCTCGCCGGGTGGACCCCAGGGGTCCATCTGAGCGAGCAAGGCAGCGCCCAGGCCGAGGCCCTCGCGGCGCGGCTGGC
>NZ_JBFBIK010000141.1:0-17354 GCF_040685555.1 Sphaerisporangium sp. NPDC088356 | reverse complement strand
GCGTGACCCACCGGCGAGGGGTGCGCGCCGCCGGCGACCAGGCCCGCGATGTGGGACAGTACGTCAGCGGATGGTTACACCTTCTGCCACAGGGCCGGCACGTTCGGCGGCTCCCAGCCCGCGTAGGCGGTGTGGGCCTGGATGCACCGGTAGAGCACGCCGTTGTAGGTGACCTGGGCACCCACCGCGTAGAAGGTGCCCGCGGTCCACGTTCCACCCGGAGCGGTCGTGGTGGGCGTCGGGGTCGGCGTGGGAGTGGGCGTACGCGTGGGAGTGGGGGTCGGGTTACCGCCACCGCCGCCGATCTGCAGGTCGATGCACGAGTAGAAGGCGTTCACCGTGTCGGCGATGTTCCAGATCGCGAGGACCCTCTGCCTGCCGCTGAAGCCGGCCAGGTTCACCGTGTGCGACACCGTCGCGCCGGGCTGGCGGCCCTGGTCGTCGAACACCGCGACGCGGGTGCCGCCGATGTAGTACTCCCAGGTGCTGGTGGAGTGCCGGGCGGTGAGCACCCAGTTGAAGTTGACCGTCGTACCGACGGAGGTGGCGGGCCACGGCTTGCTCTCATCGCTGAGCTGGGCGAACCGGGCGACGCCGCCGTGGCAGTTCCGCTGCCCCTTGGGCCCTTCCACGCTCTGCGGCTCGTAGATGATGTCACCGCAGTTCGGGACCCGGCCCTGGGCGCACATGGCCTGCCGGCTGGGCGGCGAGGACACGTAACCGTGGGCCAGGGCGGGTGAGGCGGCGAACACCGTGATCCCGGCGGTTAGTAACGCCGTGGCCACCACCATGATCGTTTTTCGCATGCCGACACTCCTTTGCTGGGGGAATGCCAGGAATATAAAGGAAAGTTTCCTAAGAGTAAATAGTTCAGCCGGTCGATCGGGGGCGGCTTCCAGACGTTGCCCGCGTGCCGGGCCACGGGGGCGGCCCCCTCACCCCTTAGACCCCTGCTTTCCGCGTCGAACTGGCCCCTTACGGGCCGGTCGTTCATCGTAGGAGTCAGGAGTCGATCGCTATGGGCGGCGCCGCGCGAGGTGCCACAAAAGTGCGGAGGGTCAGCATGGAGGACTACGGCGTCACCGGTATACGGGTGGACCTGGAGACCACCGTCGGCGTATCGCCGACGCAACTCTGGGACCTCATCACGGCCGTACCCCGCATCGGGGACTGGAGCCCGGAGTGCGAGCACGGAGCCTGGCTCGACGGCGACCACCCGGCACTGGCGGAGGGCACCCGGTTCGAGGGACGCAACCGACGGGAGGGCCGGGTGTGGACGGTGACCTGCGTGGTCACCGAGGCCGAGCGCCCCCGGTCGTTCGCGTGGGTGGTGCTGGACGGCCAGAACGGCCCGGAGCGCCCCTCGTCGCGGTGGCGCTACGACCTGGAGCCCACCGACTCGCCGGACAAGACCATCGTGCGCCACAGCTTCGAGCACGGCCCCGGCGGCAGCGGCCTGCGCGACATGATCATCGCCAATCCCGACATCGCCTCCCTCATCATCGAGGTACGCCTGAACGAGCTGCGCAAGCACATGACCGAGACCCTCGACGCGATGACGCGAGCCTGACATCACCGCAGCCTGACCAGCAGCCGGGTGGGACGCCTGATCGCCGTCGCCGTCCAGCCGATCTCGTCCGGCGGCTCCGCGAGCGCCAGCCCGGGGAAGCGCTCGGTGAGCATCCCCAGGACCTCCCGGAGCTCCACCCTGGCGAGCGTGGCACCGAGGCAGAAGTGCGGACCCCACCCGAAGGTGAGGTGGGTGGGGTTCTCGCGGTCCAGGCGGAACCGCCTGGGGTCGTCGTTCACCAAGGGGTCGTTGTTGGGCCCGACGAAGGACGGGATCACGGCCTCGCCCTTGCGCACCGGGCCCGACGGCAGCTCGACGTCCTCGGTGGCGACCCAGATCGACGCCCCGTCGCCCGGGACCTCGATTCGCGGCATCTCGTCCACGGCGCTCGGGATCAGCTGGAGATGACGTCGGGGTCGGCGACAGGGGGAAAGGGGAACTCGTCGAGCTCTTCCAGGGGCGGGTCTCCCGCGCTCTCTGCCGCGTGTTCTCCCGCGACGCGGTGTGCCGGTCACCCGAGGCGCCCGCGCTCTGGCACGCCCGTACGGACCGGCTCGGTGACCCGGCCGCCGGCGGCCGTGAGGCCGGCGAAGAGCATGCTCGGCCGGGTGGCCGTGTGGGCGGGCACGAACCGGTTCCAGTCCACCGCGCCGACGACGTGCGCCGGGCCGGGCCGTCCGGGGCCCCGGTCGAGGGCCCGGCCGAGGGCGGCCAGCGCCTCGTGCGGCGCCAGCGGCGCGATGCCCTGATGGTGGGTACGGCCGCCCACGCCTCTCGCCGTTCCGGCCTGCGCCCACGGCCCCCAGGCCACCGCCGTGGCGGGCAGCCCGAGGGCCGAACGGTGGTGTGCCAGGGCGTCCAGGAAGGCGTCGGCCGCGGCGGAGTTGCCCTGGCCCGGAGCCCCGAAGATGCCGGCCATCGAGGAGAACAGGACGAACCGGTCCAGCGGGCGGTCACGGGTGAGCTCGTGCAGGTGCCAGGCCGCGCCCGCCTTGGCCGCGAAGACGCCGTCCAGCCGCTCGGGGGACAGTGACCCGATCACGCCGTCGTCCAGCGCGCCGGCCGCGTGCACGATCGCGGTCAACGGGCGGTGCGCGGGAATCGCGTCCAGCAGGCAGGCCAGCGACCGGCGGTCCGAGACGTCGCAGGCCGCGACCGTGACCTCGGTGCCGAGCGCGGCCAGCTCCGCCAGCAGGCCGTCCGTCCCCGGGGTGCGCGCCCCGCGCCGCCCGGCCAGCACCAGGTGACCGGCGCCCCGCCCGGCCAGCCACCTGGCCACGTGGCGGCCGATCTGGCCCAGCCCGCCGGTGACCAGCACGGTTGCGGTGGGCCGCCAGCCGGGCGCCGTCCCTGCCCCCAGTAAAGCCTGGGTCTCCGCCGCGCGCGGGGCGTGGGTCTCCGCCGTCTGCCGGAGGCGGGTATCCGCCGTCCGCGGGACGTGGTCCAGCCTGCGGACGTGCAGCCTGGAGTCCCTGACGGCGAACTGGTCCTCGCCGCCGGCGCACACCAGGGCGTCGCAGAACGACGCCCAGGCCCGCTCGTCCATGGTGTCGTCCAGGTCGATCAGCCCACCCCAGCGGTGCGGGACCTCCAGCGCGACGACCCGGCCGAGGCCCCACACCCCGGCCTGGCCGGGGTCGGGGAGCGCGTCCCCCGCGCGGATCGCGACCGCGCCCCTGGTGACCGCCCAGACCGGCGTGTCGATGCCGGTGTCCTCCAGCGCCTGGACCAGCGCGAGGGTGTCGGCCACGGCGTAGGGCACCCCGGCGGGGGACGGCTCCCGCCCTTCGTCCGGCGGTACCACCCACACGATCCCGGCGAGGGCGGCCGGCCGGTTCCCTGCCAGGTGCCGCGCCCAGATGGCCCGGTCGGTGCTGGCGTAGCGCAGGACCCGGACCCTGGTGCCGTGCCCGGCCAGCGCCATCTCGACCTCGGTCACCGCCTCGTCCAGGTCGTCGTCGGGCGGAGCGATCACCATCCAGTTCCCGGCCAGCAGGGTGGTCGCGTCCCCCTGCCACGGCTCCCAGGTCACCTCGTAGCGCACCGGATCCACCTCCGGCACCACCGCGCCCTGCCCCGCGTTCCTCACAGCGGCCGCCGGAATCCGGCAGGCCCGGCCACACCCGCGAAACGGCAGGACATCCCGATCACAGCGATCATGTCCGGCCTTCCGGCCCTTCCTGACCGCGATGCGTCGACATATATCGAAACTAATCGTCGCGGGAAAGAGACGCCACGCACGGCGCGGATGACGGCAGTCTGGAAGAAAGACACATCTCCGGCTACCGGGCAATCTCGGAGATGCGCCGGCCGAGGCGTGACGTTTCGTGATGGCGTAAGCCATCTTGGTCAGGCGTGAGCCATCTTCGCCGGTCACGAGCGGCACGCGCACATGGCTGATCTCGGCGGCGCGCCGCACACCGCGGCTCACCGGAAGACGACCCCCATCCCGAGTGCGGGCGGCGCACCGGCACAGTGCTTTCCGATCACCATCACATCAGATATAAAGCATTTGTCCCTTTCGCCCGTATTTGGCATGAGGCTCCATGAAGAATCTCCTCCGGCTTTTCACCGTCCCCCTGCTCGCCGCGGCCCTTGTCACGACCGCGTTCTCGGGCCTCGCCCGCGCCGAGACACCCGAGACCGACGCCCAGCTCGCCGCCGAATGGCAGGCCGCGTGGGACTTCTACAAGTTCTACGAGTGCGCGACCGCCCCGCTCCCGATCACGGGTAGGAGCCAGGTCAAACGCGACATATCCATTGAAATCGCCGCGCCCATTGACCACGTGTTCACCGCGTACTCGAACATCAACAACCACGTCGGCCTGCACTCGTTCCTGAAGCGGGTCGTCACGCACAACGACCGGGTGCGGGACGACACGCGGTACATCGACTTCACAGCCATCGAGGAGATCCCGGTGGTCGCGGGGCTGCCCGTCACCAGCAAGACGCACGCGCAGCAGCGCATCCACCACAGCGGGTACTACTACGAGACCGACAGCTGGTCGCTGCCCAACATCGTCACGCACCAGAAGATCGTCTTCGCGGACCTGGGCGACGGCCGGACGCGGGTCACCGAGCACCTCACCTTCGAGGCGAGCATCCTGCTCATCGACTTCACCGTGACCAACGGCGTGTCCTCCCACCAGGAGACGCAGGCGGGCCTGAAGGAAGCGATCGAGAACGGCGACCTCTGATCCGCCGCCGGGCCGGGCCCTTCGCGGGCCCCGCCCGGTCACAGGTCGTTGCCCGCGTACGACAGGTTGAAGCTCTTGTTGACCAGGGGGAAGTCCGGGACGATCGCACCGCCGAGCGCCACGGGCAGCGCCGGCCAGTTGAAGAACGACGGGTCCACGATCTTGACCCGGCTGAGCGTGCCGCCCGCGGCGAGCTCCACCCGGTGCGTGATCGTTCCGCGCCAGCCCTCGACGATGCCGACCCCGGAGCTCGGCCCGCCCGGCTCGGCGCGGGGTGGCCGGCCGCCCCGCTCCCCCACCGCGAGCCCGTCGCCGAGCCGCGCGATCAGCTCGACCGAGGTGGCGATCTCCTCCGCCCGGACCTGGAACCTGGCCAGCACGTCACCGCCGGAACGGGTGGCCACCGTGAACGGCCCGATGTCGGTGAAGGGGTGGTCGTGGCGGGCGTCCACCGCCAGACCGCTGGCACGCGCGACGTACCCGAGGGCCCCGAGGTCCCCTGCGGCTTCGGCGGTCAGCACGGCGGTGCCGGCGAACCGGTCGGTCACGACGGTGTGACCGAGCGCCAGGTCGATGATCTCCACGACATCCGCGGCGATGGCCCGCAACGTGGCCGGATCGGGTAGCGCGCGCAGTGCCACGCCGCCCGGCGTCACTCCGCCGCGCAGCAGCCGGTGGCCGGTGACCTCGGAGTTGAGCCGGAGCAGCCGCTCGCGGACGCGCCCGCAGTGCGCGTTGAGGATGCCGTGGCCCACGTCGTTGCACAGGGCGCCGATGTCGGTGACATGGTTGTAGAGGCGTTCCAGCTCCAGCAGGACGGCGCGCCCGCGCTGCGTCGCGGCGTCGACCACGCACCCGGTCGCGTCCTCCACCGCGAGGCAGTAGGCCAGGGCGTGGCCGACGGAGGTGTCGCCGCTGACGCGCTCGGCGAGGGCCAGGCCCTCGGCCGGGTCACGCCCGGTGAACAGCTTCTCGATGCCCCGGTGGAGGAACCACAGCCGGGCCTTGAGCTTCAGGATCGTCTCCCCCACCACCGAGAACCGGAAGTGGCCCGGCTCGATCAGACCCGCGTGCACCGGGCCGACGGGGATCTCGTAGACGCCCGGGCCCTCCACGGTGAGGAAGGGGTAAGGGCCTTCGGGATCGCCGAACTCCGGCGGCGGCCCCGCGTCGGCACGCATCGGGTACCAGCCCCGCGGCCAGTGGTGGTGGCGGACCAGGCGATGGGGCAGCGGATGGCGCATCGGGACGATGCCGTACAGGTCGCGCATCTCACGTTCGAACCGGCCCGCCGGGAAGGACAGGCCCGCGAGGCTTGGAATCGCCGGTTCGTACGGGTCGAGGTGCACGTGCAGCTCGGCGCGCCGGTCCGGTGCGCCCGCGGTGTACAGGTACACCACGCGCAGGGACCCCGGATCCTCGTGGGCGGCCACCAGCGCCAGGCGGTAACCGCCGGCGAGCAGCCGCGCCGTACGGTCGGCCAGCTCACCCGGCTTGACGTTGACGATGAGACGGCCGGTCACGGGGTCGCCCCCGTCATGGTCGCGGCGGCCTCCAGCAGCGGGCGCAGCGGTCCGGCGACGACGCCGAGAACCGCGCAGGCGAGCAGGCCCGCGACCAGCGGCACGGCGGAGGCGCGCGTCAGCCGTATCGCCGCGCCGCCTGGCGGAGGCGCGCCGAGCAGCATACGCCGCCCGCCCGACAGCACTCCGGCCCCGATGACCAGCATCAACGCCAGCGCCGCGGCCACCGCCCAGCCGAACCCGGCGGTGAACCCGGCCCGGACGATCCCGAGCTCGCTGGCGAACAGGCTGAACGGAGGCATGCCGAGGAGCGCGAGCAGGCCGAGGCCGAAGGCGCCGGCGAGGAGCGGAGCCCGCGAGGCGAGGCCGCCGACCGCCGCGATCCTGCTGCTGCCGAAGGCCTGCCGGATGTGGCCCGAGGAGAGGAACAGCACCGACTTGCCGAGTCCGTGCCCGAGGATGTGCAGCAGCACGGCCGCCATGGCCGGCCGGGTGCCGATGGCGGCCCCGAGCGCCACCAGGCCCATGTGCTCGATGCTGGAGTAGGCGATCATGCGTATGTAGTCGCGCTGGGCCAGCAGCAGGGCCGCCGAGACCGACAGTGAGGCCAGGGCCGCGATGATGAGCAGCGTGCGGGTGAACCCGGCGCCGAGGGCCACGTCGGCGATCGCCTTCACCCTGAGGATGGCGTAGAACGCCACCGACAGCAGCACCCCGGACATGAGCGCGGAAACCGGCGCCGGGGTCTGGCCGTAGGCGTCGGGCAGCCAGGCGTGCATCGGCGCCAGCCCGGCCTTGGTGCCGAACCCGAGCACGAGAAGGACCACCGCGGTGCGCATGACCCCCGGGTCCAGATCGGCTGCGTCGCTGGACAGGACCGCCCAGTCGAGCCCGCTGGCCGTCGGCACCCCGGCGTGCAGGGCCGCGTAGTGCGTGAGCACCACGCCGAGCAGGGCGAGCGTGATCCCGACCGAGCAGATCACGACGTACTTCCAGGCCGCCTCCACGGCCTGCCTCGTACGGCGGTGCCCGACCAGGAACGCGGTGAGGATCGTGGTGGCCTCCACCGCCACCCACAGCACCCCGAGACTCGCCGCGAGCACCGCGACCGCCATGGCGGCGACGAAGGCCTGGGTGAGGACGCCGTACCGGCGGGCGGCACGGGGACCGGTGTGCCCGGCCACCAGCTCGGCGGCCATGTACGCCGGGCCGGCGAGCGCCGCGAGCAGGGCCACCACGCCGATCACGATCAGCATGAAGGCGCTCAGCGCGTCGGCGCGCAGCAACCCCGACAGCGCCGTTCTGGGCTGCGCGGCGGTGGCCACGGCCAGCGCGACGGCGCCGGCCAGCGACCCGGCCGCCGCCCCGGCGCCCAGCCAGGCCGTGGCGGGCCGCCAGCCGAACGCGGCGTAACCGCACGCCGCGAGGAGCGGGAACACGATCGGGGCGATCACGAGCAGGCTCACGCGACCACCTCGCCCACCGGCAGGGAAGCCCTTCGCCGGGCGGAGGTGCGGCTCATCGCGTCCGCGGCCGGCTCGTCATGGGGGATGTCCATCAGTTGCGCAGCTCCCGTAGCTCGTCCAGGTCGGTGCCGCCGAAGGCGGCGCGCATGCGTGTGGTGAGGACCTGCAGCACCAGTACGGCGAGCAGCACGTCCAGCGAGACGCCCAGCTCGACGACCGCGGGAACCCCGCTGGTGGTGAGGAAGGCGGTCGCGGTGATGGCGTTGTCCATCAGCAGGAACCCGACCACCTGTGACAGCGCCCTGCGCCTGCTGACCAGGACGAAGAACCCGACCAGCAGCACGGTGAGGGCGACCGGCACCGCCCTGGTGGACGGGGTCGGCGTGAGCCGTACCAGCGGCTGGGAGATGTCGTAGGCGACCATCGCCAGCACGGCCGCCACCAGCAACGAGGTGGCCACGTTGACCAGCGGCCTGCTCTCGCGGTCCTCTCCCCCGGCCACCAGCGCGCGGCGCATGAGGTACGGCAGCAGCCCGGCGCGCAGCCCGCCCACCGCGAGGCCGGCCGCGGCGAGCTCGGCGGACCCCTCGTGAGCCGCGAGCACGAGCACCATGGCGGCCAGGGCGACACCCTGCCAGGCGAACAGCCGGACGATGGCGGCGAGGTCGTGCCGCCCCAGCACCAGCACCCCGGCGAGCAGGAACGCCCCGCAGGCGAGATCGAGCAAGGGCACATACAAGGACTCGTTCATGTCATCTCACGTGAGGAAGCAGGAAGCGGCGACGGCCAGCAGCGCCAGCATGAAAGAACCGGCCAGGAGCTCGGGGATGCGGAACAGGCGCAGCTTGGCCATGAACACCTCGGCAGCGGCGAGCACCGTGCCGAGCACGGCGACCTTGACCACCAGCAGGCCCATGGCCAGGGCCACGGAGCCCGGCCCCGCCCCGGCGGTGGCGATGCCCCAGGGGACGAAGAGGCTGCCCAGCAGCCCGAGCAGTACCGACAGCCGCATCGCCGACGCCCATTCGATCAGCGCCAGGTCCGGCCCCGCGTACTCCAGGGTCATCGCCTCATGGATCATCGTCAGTTCCAGGTGCGTCGAGGGGTTGTCCACCGGGATGCGCCCGGTCTCGGCCATGGTGACCACCGCCAGTGCGACGGCCGCGAGCAGGCTGACCGGCGAGATCACCGCCAGCGGGTTCCGCAGGGCCGAGGTGACGATCACGCCGAGGTTCGTGGAACCCGCCCGCACCGACAGCGCGAACACCGACAGCAGGATGGTCGGCTCGACCAGCGCCAGCACGGTGACCTCGCGGCTGGCGCCCATCCCGCCGAACGCCGTGCCGGTGTCCAGCCCGCCGAGGGCCAGCGCCACCGACCCGAGGGCCAGCAGGGCGGCCACCGCGAACAGGTCGGCCACCCCGTCGAACGGCGAGCGGGTGGTCACCAGGGGCACCACCGCGGCCACCACCAGGGCGGTCCCGGCGAGCACCAGGGGCGCCATCCGGAACACCCACCCGGTGCCGTGCGGGGTGATGGCCTCCTTCCTGGACAGCTTGCGCAGATCACGCCACGCCTGACCCACCCCGGCGCCCGCCCGCCCCTCCAGCCGGGCGCGCACCTGCCGCATCAGCCCGGCCAGCAGCGGGGATCCGACGGCCACGAGCACGACCTGCGCCACCGCGCCCACCAGGCCCACCAGGCCGCCCGGGGCGGTCACCAGACCACCGCCAGCACGATGAGCATGCCGGTGAGCGCGTAGAACCCGTAGGCCAGGTAGCGGTGGACGCTGCCGTCCGCGAGCCTCGTGGCACGGCGGCCGATCAGGGCCGCGGCGGCCAGCACCGGGTCGTACAGGCGCCGCTCGACGCGGTCGTGTACGCGGGCGCGGAACTGGACGCTCTCCACGATGTACGCCGACTCCTTCGCCGGGGTGACGTCGAGGTCGCTCTCGGGCGCGAGCACGTTGTCGAAGACCCGCTGCAACGGCTGGGCGAACGAGGTGGCGGTGTACTCCATGCGCGGCGACATGGGGCCGGCCCCGCAGTCCCACAACCGCGCAGGCCGCCGTGCCCGCCGCCTGGCGAGCAGGCGTACCGCGCCGAGCGCGCCCACGACGGCGACCAGGAGCGCGGCGGCCAGCAGCGGCGGCGACATCGTCCCCGCGGTCCTGGTGAGCCGCAGCGTCACCTCTCCGCCCACCGCGCCCGAGCCGGGAAGCAACGTGGCCGCCGTGCGGGAGAGCGCGGGCAGCAACGTGGTCGGCGCGAGCGCGAGGCCCGCGCAGCACGCCGCCGCGAGCGCCATCCCGCCGAGCATGACAGGCGGGCTCTCGGCCGCGCGCCCGGCCTCGCGGGTGCGCGGGCGGGCGAGGAACCCCACCCCGAAGGCCTTGACGAAGGTCGCGACCCCGAGGCCCGCCGTGAGCGCGATCACGCCCACGGCCGCCGGCATCGTGACCGCCCCCGTCACGCCCGAGCTGGGCAGGGAATGGATGAGGCTCTGCAGCAGCAGCCACTCGCTGACGAACCCGTTGCCGGGCGGCAGCGCCGAGGCCGCCAGGGCGCCCACCGCGAACAGCGCCGTGGTGTACGGCATCCGGCCGCGCAGCCCCCCGAGCGCGTCCAGGTCGCGCGTCCCGGTGGCGTGCAGGACGGACCCCGCCGACAGGAACAAAAGCGTCTTGAACGCGGAGTGGTTGACCACGTGCAGCAGCGCGGCGGCCAGCGCGAGGCCCGCGAGCACCGGGTTCCCGCAGGCGGCGAGGAACCCGGCCGCGCCCACGCCGATCAGGACCAGTCCCATGTTCTCGGTGGTGGAGTAGGCGAGCAGCCGCTTGAGGTCGGAGGCGACCGTCGCCTGCAGGACGCCGAACAGCGCCGACAGGGCGCCGATCGCGAGCACCAGCAGCCACCACCAGGCCGGGCCGCCGTGCAGAAGGTCCATGCCGACGCGCACGATTCCGTACACGCCCATGTTGACCATGGCCGCGCTCATCATGGCCGACACCTGGCTCGGCGCCTCCGGATGGGCCCGTGCCAGCCAGACGTGCAACGGCACGATGCCGGCCTTGGAGGCGAAGCCCACCAGCGTCGCGAGGAACACCGCGCCGGACAGTGCGGGAGACGGCGTGGCGGCCCGGAGCTGGGCGAAGGAGTCGCCCCCGGCACCCGCGGCGAAGGCGGCCAGCCCGGCAAGGATCGCGACGAAGCCGAGGTGGGTCATCACCGCGTACCACAACGCGGCCTCGCCCACGGCGGCACGGCGTACGTGCTCCGCAAGCACGAGCAGCAGCGAGGTGACGGCCATCAGCTCCCACGCGGCGAGCAAGGTGCCGACGCTCGCCGCCACGGGCACCAGCAGCATGGCCGCCAGGAACAGCGGCGGCGTCGCCTGCGCCACGCGCCCGTCCAGGCCGTGCCGGGTGTAACCGATGCCGTAGATCGCGGCGCACACCGCCACCGCGCCGGTGACCGCGACGAACACCCCGGCCAGCGGGTCGAGCGCGAGCCTCGCGCCGGCCAGCGGGAGCACGCCGGGGAGCCAGGCCGACCAGGACTGCCCGGCGAGCGCCGCGACGCCTGCGCAGGCCCCCGCCGCGCCCGCGCAGGCCGTCCCCACGCCCGCCACCAGCGGCCTGGCCCGGCGGGGCGTCATCGTCCCGGCCAGCGACGAGGCCGCGCACAGGCCCAGCGCGGATGTCAGGAACGTTCCAGCCGCGTTCACCGGCCGGTCAGCCCGCGCAGCGCTTCGACGATGGCTTCCGGCTCCGGCGGGCATCCGGGCACCTCGACGTCCACGGGCAGCACGTCCTTGACCGCGCCCACCACGCCGTACGCCCCGGCGAACACGCCGCAGTTCCTGGCGCAGTCGCCGAGCGCGATCACCAGGCGCGGCTCGGGGACGGCCTCGTGGCTGCGCCGCAGGGCGACCTCCATGTTGCGCGTCACCGGGCCGGTCACCATCAGCGCGTCCGCGTGCCGGGGGGAGGCCACCAGGCGTGCCCCGTAGCGGTCGGCGTCGTACACCGGCCCGAACGCCGAGGCGATCTCCACCTCGCACCCGTTGCACGAGCCCGCGTCGACATGCCGTATCTGCACGGAACCGCCGAGCTCGGCCGCCGCCGGCACGATGTCGCCCCTGGCCCGCCCCGGCGCCGGTTCGGCCACCCTGCCCGTTTTTCGTATCTTCCGCCACAAACCGATCACGACGACACCTCAGCGATTGGGGAGATGGATGGGGGACGCGCCGGAGCACGGCCGGCGCCGGCCCGGCGAGCGGTCCGTACGAGCCGCTCCGGTCTCGTTTCGCCCGGCTCCGCCGGGCGCTTGCCCCCGCCCGGGGATCAATTCAGGTAGGAGTCGCGTGCCGCTTCAGCAGCGCGGTCGCATCCGCACCACTGAGCGCGCACGCGAACGTCGAGATCTCGCGCGTGGCGAAACGATACCCATGCGTAGTCGGCCCGCAACTCACTGTGACGAGCTGGAGCCTCTACTTAGCCGCCCATGGGCGGGCCATGGCGCCGGAAGAAGCCGTTCTACGCCGTTTTCCATACCGGCTCCGGCCCAAGCCGGACGGTCGGCCCAGGTCAGAGGGGGATGTTGCCGTGGCGGCCGGGGCCGCGGCGAGGGCCTCGGCGATCCGGCGGCGGGTGGTCCGGGGCTCGATCACCTCGTCGACCACCCGAAGGTCGAGCGCCCGCACGTGTGGTGGTCAGACGGAGAACTCGCCGAGCAGGCCCGCGTACCTCTTGGGTGGGGGCGGGGCGAACTCGCCGCGGGTGCTCGTGCGCAGCCCGAGGGACACCAGCGACTCGACGAGCTTGGTCGCCACGGCCACCCCGTCGATGACCGGGACGCCGACGCGGCCGGAGATGTCCGCGCAGAAGGACGCCATGCCGGCGCAGCCGAGCACGATCGAGTCGCACCCGTCGCGTTCCACGGCCTTCGCGCACAGGTCGGCCACGACCTTCCGCGCGTTGGAGGACGGGTCTTCCAGCTCCAGCACCGGGATGTCGCAGGCGTGGACCTCCCGGCACGCGCCCGCGAAGCCGTACCGGGCGGCGAGGTCCCACGTGCGCCCGGTGGTCCTGGCGAGGGTCGTCACCACGCTGAAGCTCCGCCCGACCAGGGTGGCGGCGTGCATGGCGGCCTCGGCGATCCCGACCACCGGGCCGGACGCCAGCTCACGGGCGGCGTCCAGGCCGGGGTCCCCGAAGCAGGCGATGACGTAGCCGTCGGTGCCGGCCCTCTCCCCCGCCGCGATCTCCGCCAGCAGGCCGGGCACGGCCAGGGCCTCGTCGTAGTGGCTCTCGATCGATTCCGGCCCCATGGGCGGGTTGACGGCCGTGACGACGGTGGACGGGGCCGCGACCGCCCGGGCGCGGTCGCCGATGCTCTCGGTCATGGCCTGGGCGGTGTTGGGGTTGATCACCCGGATGCGGACCATCAACCGGCCTGGGCCGTGCCGTCCGACACCAGCTCGGCGCCGCGGTCGAGGCCGCCGATCCTCGGCGACATCCGTTCGAGGACGGTGAAGGCGGCGAAGCCGAGGGCGCAGCCGACGAACCAGCTGTAGTCGGCGATCCAGGTGAGGTCGATCGTGGTCAGCTCCAGGTCGATCAGCATCTTCGGCACCAGCACGGAGACGATCGCGGGCACGCCGCTGAGCACCGTGGCCCATACCGCGTTCGGGTTGTAGCCGTTCCTGAACCAGTAGCGGGCGGCCGGGTCGAGCGTGAACAGGTCGTCCACCCACACCCGCTGGCGGCTCACGATGTAGTAACCGGAGATCAGGATGCCGAAGAGGGGACCGATCAGCGCGCCGAGGATGCCGAGCGTGTAGTGGATGGCGTCCGGGTTGCTGTACCAGTTCCACGGCGTGAGCAGCACCGATCCGACGGCGGCGATCATCCCGCCGGTCCGCCAGCTGATCTTCTGCGGGTTCACGTTGGAGAAGTCGAAGGCCGGGGAGATGAAGTTGGCGACGATGTTGATGCCGACGGTCGCGATGACGAAGGTGAGCCCGCCGAGCAGCACCGCGAACGGGGTGCCGATGCGCTCGACCGTGTGGATGGGGTCGGTGATGAGCTCGCCGAACACCGGAACGGTCGCCGAGGCGGTGATCACGGTGAGTATCGAGAAGAACAGGAAGTTGACCGGCAGCCCGAGCAGGTTGCCCTTCTTCACCGCGCCGAACGACTTCCCGTACCGGGAGAAGTCGCCGAAGTTCAGCATCGGGCCGGAGAAGTACGAAACGACCAGGGCGATCGCGCTGAGCATGACGGGGATGGACGCGCCGAAGTCGAGGTTCTCACCCTCCGAGAGGTCCAGGCTGATGTTGCCCCAGCCCGCCTGGCTGACCAGGTAGATGGCGAGCACGACCATGACGACGTACACGGCGGGGCCGGCCCAGTCGATGAACCGCCGGATCGCCTCCATGCCCTTCCAGAACACGGCCGCCTGGGCCACCCAGAGGATGGCGTAGCAGATGTAGCCGAGCGCGGACAGGCCGAGGAAGCCGCCCTCGTTCAGCGTGGCCGTCGAAGGCCAGAACTTCAGGAAGATGATGATGAGCGACTGGGCGGCGAGGTAGGTCTGCACGCCGTACCAGGCGATCGCGATGAGGCCGCGGATGATGGCCGGGATGTTGGCGCCGCGCACTCCGAAGATGGCCCGGTTGATGACCGGGAAGGGCACGCCGGTGACCTGGCTGGGCTTGGCGACCAGGTTGCAGAACACGTTCACGATGACGATGCCCGCGAGCAGCGCGAACAGGACCTGCCAGCTGTGCAGCCCGAGGGCGAACAGGCTGCCCGCGGTGACGTACCCGCCGACGCTGTGCACGTCGGACATCCAGAACGCGAAGATGTTGTACGAGGACCAGGTCTGCTTGCGGAGCGGCGCCAGGTCCTCGTTCGCGAGCCGGGGGTCGTAGCCGGGCTTGATGAGACCGGCGCCGACGGGCAGGCCGGCCGCTTCGACGAGGTCGTGTGGTTTCGGCTGGGATGGTGCGCTGTGTTCGGTCATATCAGCTTCCGTGGGGGGTATTGTGCGGGAACTGGATGTCCTGTGTGCGGGCATGCCGAGGGCAGGGGCGGGATGTGCTCGATGGACCGGCGAAGGCGGTGTCGGCGGAGCCGCGCGGCTTACGGTGTTAAGTGGTCACTTAACAGATGACGTCAATGTATGCCTTGACATCCGGGCCCTAATTTCGCGGGCGTAAAGGCCTTGTGACAATTGGTGTGGAGGCCATGACAGCCATGACCCCGGAACCTGGCACGGAGATCGAGGCGGTCACCAACGAGCACCTCGGGCGGAGGCTCCGCGAGCTACGGCTCCAGTCGGGGATGTCGCTTCGGGCGCTCGCGCGCGAGCTCGGCATCTCGGCCAGCGCGGTCTCGCAGATCGAGCTCGGCACGATGCGGCCGTCGGTCAGCAGGCTCATCGCCTTCGTCTCCGCGATCGGCGTACCGCTCGCCGCCGTCTTCGACACCGCCGAGGCGGTCGACGCCGCGGCTCCCGCCGTCGACCGGTTCGCGATCAGGCGCGCGCATGAGGTCGCCCCCATACGGCTCAGCGGCGGCGTGACCTTCCGCAGGCTCTCACCCGTGCCCTCGCCCGACGTCGAGTTCTTCGAGTCGACCTATCCGCCGAGCTCGATCTCCAACGCCCACGGCCATTTCCTCAGGCACGAGGGCTACGAGGTGGGCACCGTGACCCAGGGCGAGCTCACCATCGACTTTGAGTCGGAGGTCGTCACGCTCGCCGAGGGCGACTCCATCACCTTCTCCTGCGGCCGCCCCCACATCATCGGCAACCGGTCGGAGACCGTCACCGCCGTAGCGACGTGGCTCATCGTCCACCACTGAATGTGGAATGTGGTGATAGGCACCTCCAGTTGACGCTGGTCCCGAATGAGCTGCTGGGCCGGGTCGGCAGCGCTTCTATGACGGTGAGCTGGGGCGTGTTGCCGCCGGGCTCTCCGGGTGTCGGCTACCTGCTCGCCGAGGCCGGCCCCGTCGCCGCCGTGCTGGTGCTCTCCGCCGTCATGCTCGTCACGGCCGTCGCGGCGACCTCGAACCCTTCGGTGCGCGCAGCCCCGCCCGCGCCCACCGGGGACCACGCTGCACCAGAACACCCGAAAAGAGATCATTGACCGGCATTTGACAAAAAGTTACATTACGTCGGCAGATCGGGGGTCCCGGTGCTCGAAGGGAGAACCGTCCTAATGATGCGACGAGTCTTGATCTCTATGGCGGCAGCCGTGCTCTTCGTCGTCTGGGGTGTTCCACCGGCCGCCTTCGCCGTGGACGGCACCCGAACTCCGTCGTCGCCCTCCTACACGGTCACCCTGACCAGCAACGCCTCCGGCAGCACCTGGACCGGGCACGAGAGCGTCAGCTTCACCAACCCCTCCGCCGACCCGCTGACCGAGGTCTACCTCCGGTTGTGGGACAACTACCACGGCAGCTGCCCGTCCACGCCGGTCACCGTGACCAACGTGACCGGGGGCACGCCGTCCCCGCTGTCCGTCGGCTGCACCGCGCTGAAGATCGCGCTGCCCGCGCCGCTCAACCAGAACCAGAGCGCCTCGGTCGGGTTCGACCTGAGCATCGCGGTGCCCGCGGGCGCGGACCGGTTCGGCCGCGACGGATCGTACAACTTCATCGGCAACGCACTGCCGGTGCTGGCGGTCCGCGACGGCAGCGGCTGGCACCTCGACCCCTACTCCAACAACGGTGAGTCCTTCTACGGGCTCACCAGCGACTACTCGGTGAAGCTGGACCACCCGACCTCGCTGCTGGTGCCGGCCACCGGCACGTCCGTCGACACGCCCGGCACGTCGGGCCGTACGGTCACCACGGCCACCGCCGCCAAGGTGCGCGAGTTCGCCTGGGCGGCCGGGCCGTTCGTCAAGACGACCAGCACCACGACCACCGGCGTGGTGGTGAACGTCTACCGGGTGAGCTCGATCAGCTCCAGCAGCGCCAGTTCCATGATGACCACCGCGAAGAACGCGCTCGTCGCCCACGCCGGGCGGTTCGGGGCCTACCCGTACGGCGAAGCAGACGTGGTGCTGGACAACAACTTCTGGTTCGGCGGCATGGAGTATCCCGGCTTCGTGCTGGACATCGTGAGCTCCACGGCGCTGGCGCACGAGCTGGCCCACCAGTGGTGGTACGGCATCGTCGGCGACGACGAGTACAACAGCCCGTGGCTCGACGAGTCGTTCACCGACTACGCGACCGACCTGTACAACAACATCTCGGGCACCAACTGCTGGAACAGCGTCTCCTGGCAGTCGTCGGCCGAGAAGATCAGCAACTCGATGGCCTACTGGGACGCCCATTCGAGCCGGTACGGAACCGTGGTGTACACCTACGGCAAGTGCGCGCTGCACGACCTGCGACGCACGATCGGCACCACGGCCATGGAGAACCTGCTGAAGAACTACGCCGCCTCGCACTGGTACGGCGTCTCGACCACCGCCGAGTTCAAGGCCGCCGCCCAGAACGCGACCTCGGTGAACCTGTCGTCGTTCTGGACCACCCACCGCATCGACGGCTGAGCGGCGCTGCCGGGTGAGTCCGGCCAGG
>NZ_JBFBIK010000140.1:0-17534 GCF_040685555.1 Sphaerisporangium sp. NPDC088356 | reverse complement strand
CCGAGAAACTGGCGCCGGTCACCGTCGTCGCCGACGAGCGCGACGACGTCCGTGTCGCCCAGGTCAAGGCCATGGCCGAGGAACTGGCACGGCTGGGATACGCCGAACCCGCCCTCGACAGCGAGATCGCCGACCCGGCGACCGGCCGGGCCCTGGCGGTCGCCGAGGCCTTCTGGCCCGACGGGTTGCAGCCGGGACAGGGAAGGCCGGTGATCCTCGAACTCGACCCCGAAGCCGCCGATCTTCCGCGCCTCGAGGAACTTGGATACGAGGTCTTCACATCGGTCGACGCGTTGCTCGGTTACGCCGCGCGTCGCAACGAATCGGCCGCGGGCATAGAAGTGGTGCCTGAGCAGGCCGACGTCGCTCCGGACGTGCGGCCACCGGCGGGAGCGACGAACGCCGGGTTCGACAAGGCCATGCGCTCGATCTACGACCGCGCGCACCGCGAGGCCAACTACCATGCGGGTTACTTCCTGAGCATGCTCGCCGAGCACGGCAGCCTCGTGACGGCCCGCAAGCTCCTGCACGCCCCGGCCGTGAGCGACGGCTTCGCCGCCCTATGGGAACGAGGTCGCCTCGACCTCACCGTCGAAGCCCTGGTCATCCAGCCGCACTTCGCCCACCTGTTCACTCCAGCCGAGATCGACATCGCCCAGCACCGCCTCGCCCAGTTCGGCTACCAGTGAGCAGGCTGCGACTGTAACCCTGGTTTTACTGAGAATGCCGGCCGCTGCGTCCGCGATGTCGCGTGAGCTGAGCATGGTCAGGTGAGAAACACCGCCCCGAGGTGCCACTCGAGGCCTTCACGGTTGGGGCGGTCGGGGCGTTGCTCGGGCACGGCTATGGGCTGCCCGGCTCGCCGGTAGAACTCCTCGCCGTTCCCGAACTCATCGCGCAGCCGTGGGCTGACCCGGAGTCGGTAGTCAGGGTCTACCGCCAGATATCCGCGGTCGAACAACGTGTGCACGTCCGACCGCAGCAGCAGGCCGTTGTCGAGGCGGTGCTGGCCGCCTGCTGAGAGGGGACGGATGTGGGCGGCCTGCAGGACGGGGCGGATCTTCTCTCCCGTGATCGCACAGCGTCGGTTGTAGGCGCGGAGTACAACGGCCTGGAAAGACTGCTGGCCGAGACGGCGTGGGGCCAGACGGGGATCGCCGTACACCGGGCCGTCACGGTGCCATGGTTGGGAGAGGTCGATCTCTACGGGGACTCCCAGCAGGCGTAAGAGAAGATCGTGGAAGTAGTCGGCGCGGGGGTGAACCGCGAGGTCGTAGCCTTTGCCCTGCACGATGTTCGGGGCGAAGTCCGGTGGTGGTCCGGCGGGATCGTCGAGCGGGAAGAAGCGTGTGTCGCGGACGAAGACGCATCCGATCACCGGGTCCTCCCCAGGGGCGATCGGCTGGCTACGGTATTTGCCTATCCGCCGGCGCATCTCTTCCACGTCTGGCGCGCCGTTGGCCTGTCCGAAGAACTCCCAGGCTTCGGATACGCGGAGCTGGGCGAAGCCGCTGTAAAATCCTCCACCGATCACGCGGTTGTGCGGGTGGTGAGTTTTGAAGAAGAAGGGCTCGCCAGGGCTGAGAACCCGGAACTCACGCGCTCCGGACGGCCGCCAGAAGTTCACTTCGGTCAGTGCCGGGCGAGCAGCAAGGAAGCGGTACCACTCACCATCGGTCACCCCGACGTATGCCTTCATGCAGGGAATTGTCTATCTCGTTGATCGTCCCCGCCACTCGATTGCCCTAAAAGACCTGCCGCTCCGTACTCGCCGAGCCGGGTGAGGAGGTTGGCGTGCAAGGCGGACAGTCAGGCCGCTCGTTGCAGGTCGGCGGCTCGCTCCGTGGTCTCCCGAGCGAGCACAAGCTGAAGTGCCGCCAGGTCCAGTACGAGGTCGTCACGGACCGTGGCGGGAGGCCGGGTCAGCACGGCGTGCAGACACTCTGCACAGGTGAGCTGCCAGTCATGGACGGTGAAGCTGTCGGCCGTGTTCAGAACCCTCTCGAGCATTTGGCGGACCGGCTCGCCCGCACTGAACAGCGAGCTTTGGGCGAACGGGCCGAGTCCGCCAACTGAAAAGCTGTCTCGCCTTCCGGCGGGCGCTCGCCGTTCCTGACATGCTGCTCGTTCTGGGGCCCCCGGGTACCGGCAAGACGAGGACGATCACTGAGATCGCGGTCGCCTGTACCGGACGCGGCGAACGCGTGCTGATCACCTCGCACACCAACCGGGCGGTCTGGAGCAGCTGCCGGAGGACATCCAGGCCGTGCGGGTCGGAAACGAGGACGCCGTGACAGGCCGCGCCCGCGGCCTCATGGTGGAGAACCACGTTGCCACGGCGCGCGACCGGATCCTCATGGCCACCGAGGGCTTGGCGTCGCGGTTGTCGGCGTTCTCCGGCGACGGGAAGGTGGCCGATCGCTGGATGGCGCATCTCAGCGAGTCGATCACCACCGCGGACACGGCCGAGAAGGACGCGTCTCGCCACGTCGCCGCCCTGGAAGAGGCCGCGCGCCGGATACAGGCGCCTCTGGCCGGACGGCTCGCCGCCGCGTCCGCCAGGCTGGCGACCGCCCGTGCCACCGTTGAACGGCTGGACGCGCAGGAAGATCTCTGGACGCGGCGACACACGAGCGCGGAAGCCCGCACGGCGTCAGGGGCATTCGCCTTCTTCTTCCGCTGGCTGGCGGGACGGCGGAAGAAGAGGCTGGAAGCGGTGCGACGCCTCCTCGTTCAAGCACGGCCGGAGTTCGCCGAAGCGGACGAGGTGTTCGGTGTTCTGCGAGCGGAGGCCGAGGCACTGGTCGCCGCCGATCCGGAAGCGGCCGGGCTGATCGCTGCCAGGGACGACGCGCGGCGACGCCACAAGCGGTCGCTGGCAGAGGCGGCCACAGTCGCGAGGGAGGTGCGGGCGGCGATCGCGGACGTCGTGCCCGTGCCGGAACTGCTGGTGCCCGCCGATCTGGCCGGCTGGGCCGGGTTGCGTGACCGGCTCGGACAGAGCGTGACGCTGATGCGCGTGCGGGCGGCGCTGCTGGCGGAATGGCGGGCCGGGATCGGCGACGCGGAGCTCGACCTGCAGCGTGAGTTCATTCGCTACGCGGACGTGGTGGCCGCCACCTGCATCGGCACCGCGACCTCCAAGCTGCTCGCCGAGCTGGAGTTCGACCTGGCGATCGTGGACGAGGCCGGGCAGATCTCCACCCCCAACCTGCTCGTGCCTCTCGTGCGGGCGAAGCGGAGCGTTCTCGTCGGTGACCACATGCAGTTGCCTCCGTACCTGGACGAGGAGGTACGGCAATGGGGCGACGATCTGGCCCGTGATGGCATCCTGCCGCCCGCCGCGGCACAGCGGGTCGGCGAACTGCTCAGCCGGAGCGCGTTCGAGCTGTTGTACGGCGCCGTCCCTGCGGACCACCAGGTGATGCTGAGCGTGCAGCGCCGCATGCCGCGGGAATTGGGAGAGTTCGTGTCGGCTGCCTTCTACGGGGGCGCGTTGCGCACCGACCACGCCGGGGGTGGCGGTGATCCTTTCTTCGCGAGCCCGTTCGCCATGGTGGACACCGCGGACCGGCCTGCCGCCGAACGGCGGGAACGGTCCGTCAACCGAGGACAGGACGGGACCGGGCAAGGGTACGTCAACGCCCTCGAAGCAGACCTCATCGTCCGGCTCGTGACGCGGTACGCCCGGCGTTACAAGGATTGGGCGGTGATCGTGCCTTACCGCGCGCAGGCGGAGCGCATCAGGGCTGGCCTCGCCGCCACGCTTGGGCACGGGCAGGAGATAGCCGACAACGTCGGCACCGTGGACTCGTTCCAGGGTGGGGAGCGGGACCTCATCGTGTACGGCTTCACCCGCAGCAACCCGCGTGGTGAGGTGGGCTTCCTCAAGGAACTGCGGCGGTTGAACGTGGCCGTCTCCCGGGCGAAGCGGCAGCTCGTCCTGGTGGGGGACACCACCACGCTGACCGCCGCGCGTGATCCCGGGTTCGCCGTGCTCGTGCGGCAGCTGCTCGATCACCTCGGACGGGTGGGGGACCTGCGGCGTTCGGGTGACGTCTCCGATCGCCTGGACGGCATGGACGGTGAGCCGCTGTGACCTCGCGTGCCATCTACCCCGCCCGGCGTGCCGTGGAGCACGCGGTCAGCATCCCCGGCGTCCGCCCGCTGCGCCTGTTTCCCGTGTTGTGGCCGCTCTGGCAAGTTGAGATCAGTGCCGACATCTACGAGGAGCAGGCGTATGAGGTCATCGACCGGTTCCTGGTCCGCGCCATAGTTGAGGGCGGCATCGACCGCCGGGAGGAACTGATCCGCTTCTACGGCGTGGGACCTTCACTGGTGGACCGCTGCCTCGCCTTCCTCGGCGTGATCGGGCATATCGTGGTGGACGGTGACCACGTGCGGCTCACCGAGCTCGGTCTGCACTCACTGCGGGTGAATGTTCGCCTGACGCCGAAGGAAAGCAGGCAGAAACAGCTTTTCGAGCGCTTCACCGGCCGGCCGCTGCCACGTCGATATCATCACGGCTCGCTGCACGTGCTGCCGGAGCCCCAGATACCGGACCACCTGCTGGCGGACCGTTCACGGTGGCTTTCCCTGTTCGCGGTCACCGCCTTCCAGCCTGGAATGGTCGAGGCACTGGCCGCCCGGCCCGACCGGACGGAGTACAACCTGCCGAGCAGGCTAGAGCCGAGAAAAGTCCGAGGCGAGAGTGCTCGCTTGCGTCAGGCCGGCACCAGGGCGCTGATGGCGGCGCCATCGCCCTGGCTTGCCTGCGGTTCCACCCGGACTGTGGTCCAACATCCCCCTCCTGAGACCCGTGCAAGCGGGTGGCGCGACCGTCTGCAGGCGCGGACGCGAGGTGTGCCTACGTTTGTGACGGTTGAAAGTTGTAACGCTCCAACGCCTTGGACAGATCGAAGCTGTATGGGCATCTACGTGCGCACCACCCTGAAGGCTGGACCGTTCCGCTTCAACCTGTCACAGGCCGGGTTGGGCGTCTCCGTAGGCGTACCAGGCTTTCGGGTCGGTGCCAGCCCGCGTGGCAACTACGTGCGGGTCGGCGGGAACGGTTTCCGCTACCAGGCCACAGCGGGCCGCGGTCCAGCTCGTGCCAGGACCGTCAACTATGGCTACCCGCCGCTGCCCCCAATGCCGATGCCGAGTTCTGTGGTGATGCACGACATCACCGGCGCTCACGCGCAGGCGCTCCTCGCCACGTCTCCCAGCGATCTCGTCGACCAGATGAGGAAGGCGTCCGCGCGCTGGCCGTTGTGGCCGTGGGCGCTGGTGATGACCATCCTGATGTTCATCGCCCTACCGGGGCTCTGGGGTCTGGCGGCCTTTGTGGTCGGGCTCGCCGCGACCGACTGGGTGTGGTTGTGGGATCGTGCGCGCAGGTCGGTCGTCGTCATCTACGACGTGAACGATGCTCCCGCGCAGGTGTTCTCGGAGCTTGTGGACGCGACGACCGCTCTTTCCCAAGCGCAGAAGTTCTGGTTCGTCCCTTCACGTGGCGTGGTGACGACGACCTACCAGCACAAGGTGAACGCCGGGGCGGCCAGCCTCAGCCTCCACGAGAAAGCTTCGATCTCGCTGGGCGGGCCGAAGTGCCTGGTCACGAACATCGCTGTGCCGACGCTCAACGCTGGACAGCGCTCCATCCACTTCCTTCCCGATCGCATACTCGTCAGGGACGGCAGCGACTTCGCCGATCTTCCCTACCCGGCCGTTCGTGTCATTGGTCAGTCGATCAACTTCATCGAGTCCGGCTTGGTGCCGTCCGACAGCCGACACGTGGGGACCACGTGGAAGTACGTGAACGTCAAGGGCGGTCCCGACAGGCGCTTCAAGGACAATCATCAGCTGCCCATCATGTTGTACGGGGAGCTCACCCTCATGAGCAATACGGGGCTGCACTCCGTTTGGGGGGCGTCCCACCTTCCGTCCGTGACGAGGGTCGCTATGGCGGTGCAGCGAGCTTCGGAGATGCGCATCCCGGTCGCCCCTTAATCGTCCGTAATGGGCGGGTCGGCTCAGCATGACATGAACACTTCGCCGAGGTGCCACTCGAGGCCTTCACGGTCAGGGCGGTCCCCGAGATGGACGTGTAAGGCGTGGGGCGGCTGCTCGCCACCGTCACCGTGGTTGACGTACCGGGCGGGGGCGGTGCCTGGTTCCTAGCGAAGGAGCCCAGCGGTCTGCCCGTCCAGGCCCGGACGCGCGGATCGTGGTGCCACGGCGGGCGAGATCGTCGACGCCTCGCCCGCCGTGGACGGCTGGCGGGAAACTCTTCACTGAACGCTCCCGGTTCCGGCCGGGTACTTCGTCTCCTGATCGACGATCAGCCTACGAGCCTGAGTGTCCAGCGGCGGGAGGGGTGGTTGTCGCAGGTGAACTGGAGGGCCTCGACGTTGTTGGCGGTGCTGACTCCGCCGGCGATGGTGAGGCACTTGCCGGTCTGGACGTTTCTGATCTGGTAGAGGCCGGTCCCGGTGACGTCGGTGACCCTCCAGCGGCGGGAGGGGTCGGTGTCGCAGGTGTACTGGAGGGCCGTGACGTTGTTGGCGGTGCTCACGCCGCCGGCGATGGTCAGGCACTTGCCTGTTTGCACGTTCGTGAGCATGAACGTGTTGGTCGGCCCGAGGTGCGTGCGTGCCGCGGCTTTCGAGAGCGCGGCCGTATCCGCGCCGGCGGGGGAGGCGGCGGGCACACCCAGCGCGGCGACGGCGAAGGCGGCGGCGATGCTGAGCAGGGGGCGGATGGAACGGTCCATGTGATGCTCCTCGTGTCGCGCTGTTCCCGGTTCGTCCCGGACAGGCGGATCGGTATGGCTTGGCGAGCCTGCCTGCATTGCCAACGGTCGCCGAGAACCGCGGAGCGGCACATGAGTAGGCCCCTACTCAAGCGAGAAAGGGCGGCAGGCCGATGCCGCCCCACACGTCGGTCCGACCGTACTCGGGCAGAGAGGGGTCCGGGCTCAAGCGCGAGCCCGGTCGGGCCCGTCCCTTCAGGACCTGAAGCATCGACGAGCTGGCCGCGCCGGCACCGGTGGGCTGGGCTCTCGCAGTCGAGCCAGGTGAACTCCACAAGCGAGTGGCGAAGGCGAGGGAGGCGGGTTCTCTCCGGGAGAGCCTGCCGCCATGACCGGCTTACGGGGCCTGTCCACCATTCGGAAACCGGCTGGAGCGCCGCCACCGACTGGTGGGTCTGTTAAGTCGCCGCCAAGCCGCTGCGAAGTACCGCCGGGCACTCTTCTGGAGAACCGAGAGAGCAGCGGAAACCCCCGATACCCGGATGGCTCGGGCGGATCCCCGGCTGCTCGTGCCACAGGTCCCGACCATCCCAGCTCCTGCCCGAGTGCCTCCAGTTCGTCTGGGTGGCCGGGCACGAACGCCACCTAGTAGCGCGCGTTGAGCGCCAGGCACAGCAACCGGGGGTCGCCGGCGGCGCGGGCGATCTCGACGGCTTCGGCGCTCGCGCTCTCGGTGAGCTCGTCGTCATGGCCCACCGACTCCTGGGCCAGGGCGGCCAGCAGCCGGCACCGTAGCTCGCCCGTCGCGGCGGGCAGGCAGCTCCGGATCGCGTCCACCAGGTCGGCGTCCCCGGTGAGGTCGGTCTGCGAGATCCAGACCGCGGGCGCGTCGTTGGCCACCGCGGCGCGGGCGATCGCGGCGGGGTCGCCGAGCCTGCGGGCGACGGCCAGGGCCTGCCGGCGGTCGGTCGCCGCCCGCATCAGGTCGCCCGCGCTCGCCCGCGCGGAGACCAGACGGCACAGCAGATCCAGCCGGATGTCGTCCACGGGCTCGGTTCCGAGTGCTGGCGGTCTCCGCCCGCGGCGGCCTGCTCGGCTACCAGACACTCGGGCACTACGCTCTGTGCAATGTCGCGCTCGGCCGTAACGACTGGGCCTCGGCCCAGCGGCACGCCGGACGGGCGGTGGAATACTCCACGAGCGGCCAGCTCGGCCTCGCCCTGGTGGCCATCGCGCACCTCGACGCCCTCCGCCTCCTGCTGGACGGCGAGTTCGAGCGGGCCGAGGCGGCCTACACGGCCCTTGCCGACCGGATGGGCGAGGCCGGAGGATCGAACGCCGCCATCTACGGCAGCATGAGCAGATTCGCGGCACGCCTCGCGTGGCCGGGCCCACGAGTCGGTGGCCGAGTTCGCCGCCACGCACCATCGCGTGCCAGGGGCGATCGACGAGTTCTACGTCAGCGCGCTGGTCGCCGCCGGACGCCTGGACGACGCCCGGTCCGCCTGGCCGGCGCACCGCGCCACGAGACGGGACATTTTCCTGCGGATCAACCTGGCGCTCCGCGCGGGCAACGCGGTGGCCCTGGCGTGCCGCGAGGTGGCCGAGGAGTGCTACCACCTGCTCCTGCCGGCCGAGGGAGAGATGATCGGCCTGCAGACCGTCTCGATGACGCTCGGCCCGGCCTCACCCTCGGGCGGCTGGCCGAGTTCCTGGGCGACCCCGCCCGGGCCGCGGACCACTACTCCACGGCCGCCGACGTCGCGAGGCGGCTCGGCTCACCACACTGGCAGGACCAGGCCAGCCAGGCACTCGCCGCGGTCCGGCCCTGACGGCGGGCACAGGCGTACAGGGGGCGGGCCCGCCGGAACCGGACGACTGGCCTCCCCACAGCTGGGTGATGGGTGGGTCGCAGCACGGTGTGGCTCGAGGGCTCGCGTTTCGCAGGTCGTTGAGCGGCGTGTCGACGGCGGGCCGGGGGAACGGTGTTGTTAGCGCTAACATCTGCTCTGTGCGGTGCTGCTTGGTAGGTGCCTCGATGTCGCGGGTGGCTCGCAGGCCAACGGCACGCAGGCGCAGATCTGGGACTGCAACGGGCAGGCGAACCAGCAGTGGACGCCGACCGGCGCGGGCGAGCTGCGGGTCTACTCGGGCAAGTGCCTGGATGTGTACCACCGAGGAACCGCCAATGGCAGCTCTGCCGTCATCTGGGACTGCAACGGGCAGAACAACCAGCAGTGGAGGTTCAACGCCGACGGCACCATCACCGCCATCGGCGCGAACAAGTGCCTGGACGTACTGAACAACGGCACCGCCAACCGCCTCCCGACCCCCGCCTCCCGCGGGATCCTCAGCGGTTTCGCCAGGAGAGTCTCACGCCTCTGACCACGGGTCACTCCGCATTGTGTCCTGCTCGGATTGTTCGGACTTCGGCAGAGCCGGTGGTGATTGGCGAGGCGGTCTCCGTCGGCCTCTGTTCATCGTCACCGCCTTGGTGGATCATGAGGCCACATCCCCATGTGTGCGGTACGAGCTGAAGCAGGTGAACGGTGAGAAGGTCCATCGTCATGTCAGCACTGGCCGTCACGACGCTCGTCGCCCTTGTGTGGACACCGGGACCAGCGGTGGCGCGGACCGCCGCTCAGCCGGCCGGGGTGCGCGCCGTCGGCATGGCACCGGTATCCGCTGAGCCGGTGGCCGCCTGGACTCCGCCGCTCAGCACCCGGGGCCGCTACATCGTCGACGCGAACGGCAACCGCTTCAAGTTGAAGTCGGGGAGCTGGCACGGTGCCAGTGGCACGTGGACGGGATCGGGTGACGTCAACGACGCGGCGAACCACCACGCCGGCGAGAAATCCGACCAGATGCCTCTGGGCCTGGATCGGGCGCCCATGTCGGAGATCGTCGCCGGCTTCGGGGAACTGGGGCTGAACAGCGTCCGCCTGCCGTTCTCGAACGAGATGATCCACGACCAGCGCCCGGTGCCGGAGGCGGCTGTCGTGGCGAATCCCGGGCTGGAAGGTAAGACTCCGCTGCAGGTCTACGACGCGGCGGTGAAGGCGCTCACCGGGGCCGGACTGGCGGTGATTCTCAACAATCACTCGAACACCTCCCGCTGGTGTTGCGGGGTGGACGGCAACGAACGCTGGAACGCGAGCCAGACGGTGGACCAGTGGGAGAGCGACTGGCTGTTCATGGTGCGCCGTTACAAGGACAACCAGCGGGTCGTGGGCGCGGACCTGTACAACGAGGTGCGCCGCTCCGTCCTGGACGACCCCAACTGGGGCCTGGGCGACAGCCATGACTGGTACAGCGCCTCCCAGCGGATGGGCGATCGCATCCTGCGGGAGGCCGATCCCGACTTGCTGGTCATAATCGAGGGCATCAACTGGACGGGCATCCCGGTCGACGGGTTCGCGCACGAGCGTCCCACTCTGGAGCCGGTTCAGCGGCTCTCGCACACGCTGGTGAAGTCGAACAAGCTGGTGTACTCCGCCCACTTCTACGGCTACACGGGCCCGAGGCACAGCGGGGCGACGGGTCTGGGCGAGACCTCCGACCCGCGCTACCAGGACCTCAGCCGGGACGAGCTGTACGACGTGCTCCGCCGGCAGGCCTTCTACGTGGCCGCAGAACCGGACATGCATTTCACCGCGCCTGTGTGGATCAGCGAGTTCGGCGTCGGCGGCCGCGACGAGACCGGGGAGAAGCCGCGCGCCTGGTTCACCAACTTCGTGGACTATCTCATCGCCACCGACGCCGACTTCGCCTACTGGCCACTCGTCGGCTGGCACGAGAACCGGAAAGGCAACGGCTGGGCCCTCATGCACTGGGACGCCGCGGGCAGGCGGATGGGCCTGTTCGACGGCGACGACTGGCGGGCCGGTGCCTGGACCAGGCTGATCAACGCAACCGGCCGGACCGGGCAGGTCGCGCCGGTCAGCGACTGGTCCATGCTCACGCTCGACCACACCGACTTCAACCAGTCTCTACGGATGGGCGCACAACCGGACTGGGATTCCGGAGCGCGCAAGGCGTCGTGCCCGGACGGCCAGCGGCTGGCCGGCCTGAGCCACACCGGCAACCGGGGCCTGTGTACGGACGCCTCCGCCGGCGACCTGTGGGCATCGTCCGGCGGCTATGAGGTCGTGCGCGACGAGAGGCACGTGCTGCAGGGCGACTGGGCATCGGGCTACACCAAACTCCAGTGCCCGCCGGCTCACTTCCTGATCGGCTACAGCGTCCGCGGCGCGGCCGTTTCCAGCGCTCTGTGCGCCCGGTCCTCGGCCCAGCTCGGCACGGCGGGGCGCACAGTGTGGTTCGACCGAGGCGACAACCGCCCTTCTGCCGCCAATGGGGGAGACTTCGCGTACGGGAACTACAAGGGGCAGTGCGCGAACGACGAGTACGGGGCCGGCGTCGCCTACACCGGTCGCCTCGGATCCAGGAGAACACCGGACGCACTGCTGTGCCGCAAGCTCGCCTAGAAACCCTCGTGATCTGTCGAACGCAGGGTAGACACGGGCGCGTAGGTGGGCGGTGATCGCGCCTATGAAGAACAGTACGAGGCCGGAACGGGTTGGGCGCACCGTCGGGAAGGTTGAGCAGCAGCAGGAACTCCGGACGCAGGGCGCTCAGGTCCGGCGCAGTGCCCACTCGACGCCTGGGCAGCGGTCCATGACGACGTCGAGTCCGGCGTCCAGGGCGCGCTGAGCGGCGGCCTCGTCGATCACGCCGAGAGGCAGCCAGACCCCGCCGGCGCCCGCCGTGATGGCCTCGTCCACCGCCTGCCCAGCGTACTCGGATCGCCGGTACACGCCGACGACGTCCACCTTGACCGGCACCTCGGCCAGAGACGCGTATCCCGGCTCGTCCAGGACGGTCTTGGCGGCGGGGTGGACCGGGATGATCCGCTTGCCTCTCGTCTGGAGCAGGCGCGCCTGGTCGTAGACCGTACGGTGCGGGTCGTCGCCGAGCCCGACGAACGCCCATGTCCCCGACTTCTCGAGCAGTCGCTTGATGACACCCTCGTCAGCGAAACGATCGTCCATGTGTTCCATCAACACGATCGGTACCCCGGGGCTTCCCGCGAAGCGAACACGAAGAGGAATTCTGGCCGGCCGCGGGGTTCGCCGCTCGCCGTGCCGGAAGGTCCGCCTTACAGCTGTGCCGGGCCGGTCGGCTGCCCGCCGGGGGCCTGAAAGCGGCCGGACTCGCGCCAGGCGGCCCAGAGGGTCACCGGTGCTATCGGGATGACGAAGGAGAGGACGTTCCACGCCGCGGTGGGCAGACGGAACCCTGTTCCATAGAGGGTCAGTGGCGGGCATGCCGGTCGAGGGCCGCGCGCTGCTGCGGCGTGCCATGGCCACCCCGGCCAGCCCTCCAGGAGATCATCGCGCATGACCCGGCCGGAACGCCCCCGGCGTGGTCGACGGTGGGCGGCTCAGGTGGTGTCGCTGCCGAGGTGGCGGATTCGTTCCCGGAGGGCCGCCGCGTCCGCGTCGTTGACCTCGTCGAGGATGGTCAGGGCGGACTGCCAGCGGTCGCGGGCATGGTCGATGTCACCCGCTGCGGCGTGCGTGTCGCCGAGATGGGTCAGGGCGGCGGCTTGGAACGGGCGGGCGCCCAGCTCCCGGAACAGGGTGAGGGCCTGCTCGAAGCAGTCGAGCGCCTCGTCGAAGTGGCCGAGGTGGTGGGCGTAGCCGATGCTGTCCAGCGTGCCTGCCTGGCCGTACCGCGAGCCGATCTGCCGCTGCAGGATGAGGGCCTGCTCGCCTGAGGTGAGGGCCTCGGCGTAGTCCCCCAACCGGGTGCGGCACCAGCCGACCATGTTGAGGGCGTTCGCCTGGCCGGTGACGTGGTCCGCCGCTCGGAAGAGGAGCAGTGCCTCCGAGGCGTGGTCCAGCGCCGTGCGGTAGTCGCCCTGACCTTCCAGCGCCAGCGCGAGACTGATGTGCACGTTGGCGCGAGCGCCGTCGTCGCCGTGCCCGGTGGCCAGCTCCAGTGTCTCCGCCAGGTGGGCACGCCCCTCGTCGAAGCGGCCCAGCTGCGCGCAGGCGGTGCCGAGGACGCGGAGCACCCTGATCTGGCTGGTCCGGTCGTCGAGACGTCTCGTCGCCTCCAGCGCTATGCCCTGTACGGTCATCCGGTCGGTCCAGTGGCCCCGGCGCTCCAGGAACTCGGTCATGGTCCAGGCCAGTTGCCAGGCGTGGACGTCGAATCCTGATCGGTAGGCGTGCCGCACGGCCGCGAGCAGGTTCTCGTGCTCCGCGGTGAACCAACGCGTCGCCCGCTCGGAATCCGGCACGTCACCCCGTGCCACCCCCGGCCCGGGTTCCGCCACCACGACCGGGTCGCGGTGCGGGTTGAGCGACATGGCCGCCGTCTGAGCGGTGTGCAGGTAATGGTCGAGCAGCCGGCGCGTCGCCGCATACCCCTCGGCGGACGCGTACCCCTCGGCGGCGTCGTCCTGGCGAGCGGGTTCGGCCGCGTCCCGGCGGGCGAGTTCGGCGCTGTAGGCCCGGAGCAGGTCGCGGACCTCGCCGGCCTCATCCCCAGCGCTGAGGAGGTCGAGTCGCTTGCGCTCGTCGCGCGGGCAAGGTGCGGCGGTGAGCGGTGCCCCGGAGAGGGCCCTGCGCATCGGCGTGCGAGAGCTGCGCGCCTCCGTCGCGGAGGCCCTCTCGCTCATCTGGCGGTCGGCATCGGCGGACGTGGCGAGGTTCCTGCTGCTGACCCTCGTCTCGGCCGCGGCGCCGATCGCGACCGCCTGGCTGACCAAGCTGGTGCTCGACCGGTTGACGGCTCCGCACGGTGCGGTCGGGGGCTGGCACTCGGACTGATCGCCACCGGGCTGGGAGCCGCCGCCCTACCGGCGATGCTCCGCTACCTGAGGGCTCACATCGGCCGGTCCGCCAACCTGGCCGCCACCGAACGGTTGTTCGTCGCGGTCGGACGCCAGGTCGGCCTGCGCACCTTCGAGGACTCGGCCTTCCAGGACCGGCTCCGGCTGGCCCAGGGGGCCACCGGTCGCATCGCCGAGTTGGTGGACGGCATCGGCAACGGTCTCGGCGGCGCGCTCTCCCTCATCGGTTTCGTGGCGTCCATGCTGATCCTCAGCCCCGTGATGACCGCAGTGGTGCTCCTGGCCGCCCTTCCCGCGCTCGTCGCCGAGCTGTATCTCGCACGGCGCCGATCGAGCATGGAGTGGAGCATCGAACAGTACTACCGGCGGGAGTTCTTCTACATCCAGCTGCTCACCGGGGTGTCCGCGGCCACGGAGATCCGCCTTTTCGGCATCGGGGCGTTCCTGCGCGCCCGGATGATCGACGAACGACTGTCGGCGAATACGGCGATCCGGCGGATGGACCTGCGGGAACTCCGCACCCAGGCGGGACTGACGGTGCTGAGCGCGGTGGTGGCCGGGGGCGGCCTGTGGTGGGCGATCGCCGCTGCGCGGCGCGGGGAGTTGAGCATCGGAGACGTCTCCATGTTCCTCGCGGCCGTCGTCGGCGTGCAGTCCGCCCTGGGGACGCTGACGTCGTCGATCTCCGGCTGGCAGTCGAGGCTGCTCGCCTTCACCCACTACATCGCCGTCGTCATGGCCGAACCGGACCTGCCGCGTGCGGAGCGGGGGGACGCACCGCCGCTGCGGCAGGGCATCGAACTGCGGGACGTGTGGTTCCGCTACAGCGACGACCACCCCTGGGTCCTCCGCGGGGTGGACCTGACCATCCCCCACGGATGCGCCGTCGCGCTCGTCGGGCTGAACGGCGCGGGAAAGAGCACGCTGGTCAAGCTGCTGTGCCGGATGTACGACCCGACCCGAGGTCAGATCTTGTGGGACGGAACGGATCTGCGCGACATCCCCCCGGCCATGCTCCGCGAGCGGATCAGCGCCGTGTTCCAGGACCACATGAACTACGACATGACGGCCCACGACAACATCGGCCTCGGCGACCTGAGCGCACGGGACGACCCGGGGCGGATCGAGGAGGCGGCGGCGCGTGCCGGGCTGCACGACAAACTCGCCGGGCTTCCCCGCGGTTACGACACGCCCCTCACTCGCGTCTTCGTGATCGGGGACGACAAGGACGACCCGGTGACCGGCGTCGTTTCTGTCCGGCGGGCAATGGCAGCGCCTCGCGCTGGCACGGGCCTTCGTGCGGAACGACAGGGATCTGATGATTCTCGACGAACCCAGCTCCGGCCTGGATCCGGAGGCCGAACACGAGATCCATACCCGCATGCGGGAGCACCGCGAGGGCCGTACCAGCCTGCTGATCTCCCATCGGCTCAGCGCCGTCCGCGACGCCGACTACATCGGGGTCCTCGACGACGGACGGATCATCGAACACGGGTCGCACGACGTCCTGCTCGCCGCCGATGGCAGCTACGCCAGGCTCTTCCGCCTCCAGGCCGCCGGCTACCAGGAGGCGCTGTGACACTTGCCCTTCCGGCTCTTCCGGCGCCGCTGGCTCTTCTGGCCGCCGGGACGCTGCCGGCCATCGGCCTGCTGGCGCTCTGGGTCCGCCGCGGCTTCCTTGCCACGACCGTCGACGGTACGAGCATGGAACCGACGCTGCGACCCGGCGACCGCCTGCTGGTCCGCAGGACGAAGCGGGTCCGCGCGGGACAGGTCGTCGTCTTCGTATATCCCGGCCTGCCGCACGCCGAAGAGCCCATACCCGAGCGGGACCGCTCGCTCCTCATCAAGCGGGCCGTGGCCGTGCCGGGCGAGCGGGTGCCTGTCGAATGGGAGCACCCGGACGTTCACGAATTAGCCGGCGTGGTGGTGCCGCGCGGATCTCTCGTCGTGCTGGGCGACAACCGCGCGACCAGCTGGGACTCCCGGCACTACGGCTTCGTGAGCCACGACCGCTTCATCGGCGTCGTGGTCCGGCGCCTGCCCAGGCGGGAAACGTTCGAGGGGGAGACCGTACCTCGGAGGTAATCGACGGGCCGCGATCCGTGCCGGACCTCGCTGAGCAGTCCGCGAGGAACTTTCAGGTTGCCGCCCTGCATGTGACCGTGCATGTCGCCGTGACCGCACCAGGCAGGTCTGCCCGTTGTACGGGTTTGTTCGACGCTGTTCAGGACGGGCCCGCGGGTTCGTCGGGGCGGGTGAGGGCGGTGATGGCGGGGCGGAGGGCGGCGGCGATTCGGGTGGGGGAGACGTCGCGGAGGGCTGTGAGGTCGAGTAGTTGGTGGGCGACCGTCACGCCCAGCATCGTGCTGATCATCAGGGCCGCCCGCAGGTCGGCGTCCTCGGCGGGGATGGCGGAGCTGAGCTGCTCCACCTGCTCGTCGAGCCGGGCGCGCACCCCCTCGGCGGCCTCAGGGTGGGTGAGCATGGAGCGCATCATCGCCAGCGACGCCTGCGGGATCGGCCCGATCTTCATGCCGATCCTGGCCAGGAGTTCCTCGACCAGCTCATCCAGGCCGCCGTTCAGGGGCGGGATCGCGGGGATGCGCACCGCCAGGTCGAACAGTTCCTGCTTCGAGCCGAAGTACTGCATCACGAGGGCCGGGTCGACCTCGGCCATGGAGGCGATGGCCCGGATCGTGGCGCGCTCGAAGCCGCGCTCGGCGAAGACGGTGCGCGCGGCGGCCAGAATCCGCTCCTCGGATCGGCGCCGGCGCTCCACGCGGCTGTTCGGCATCTCGTTCACGGCATGACTCTACCGACGTTGACCGACGACACCGCTCCGCTCTACAGTCGTTGAATCAACATCCGTTGAGTGAAGGAAGTGTTCGACGATGGCCAAGTCCCACCGCACCCCCCGAGACGTGCTCGCCCTCTTCCACCGCGCCATGGTCGACAAGTCGGCCGACGACCTCGCCGATCTGTACGCCGTCGACGGGGTCCACGAGTTCCCGTTCCGGGCCCCGGGGTTCCCTACTCGTTTTAGCGGACGGGATGAGGTGCGCGCCGGTTACCACAAGGGCTGGGACGCCAGCCCGGTGCGGCTCGCGGAGATCCATGATGTGGTCGTGCACGAGGCCGCCGATCCGGAGGTGATCGTGGGTGAGTGGCGCGGCACGGGGACGGCCGGGCCCGAAAGGCGGCCCTTCGAGGTGTCCGGGCTGCTCATGTTCCGTGTGCGCGACGGCGAGATCGTCGAGATGCGCGACTACATGGACGTCTTCGGCACCTACCACGCCACCGGACGCCTGAAGGACGTGGTGGCCGCCCTGGGCGCCCAGGCCGCGGCGACTACCTGACCAACCCGGCGCCTGGAGAACCACCTGAACGACTCAACGTGGACGGCGGACGCACGGGTGTGGGCGAACGACCGGCGGCCATCACCAAGACGCTGAAGGGCAAGGTGAAGGTGGTCGCCAAGCCGAAGGCCACGTTCTCCGACCTGCTCGACACCATGAAGGGCAAGCCCAAGGGGATGTCCCGCTGGGCGTGGATCCTCGACAGTCCGCACATGGCCGACGTCCTGGCGACGTACCGGAGCGGAGGTGTCTTCAACTGGGGGCAGTACAGGAGCAAGAAGTTCGACGCCCTGCTCGACGCCGCTGACCGCACCCCGTCCCCGACCAAGGCGGCCTCCCTCTATCGCCGCGCGGAGAAGGTGCTGGTCCAGGAAATGCCCGCCATTCCGCTGTTCTTCTACCGGAACGTCGCGGGTATTCGGAGAACGTCTCGAACGTCACCCTGACCCCGTACGGCACGCTCGATGTCTTCTCTGTGCAAGCGTGAGCATTGCCGCTGCGGCCTGAGAGGGCCGACCGGGCCTTCGCGGAATCGCCGTTGGGGCGGTGGGCATTCACC
>NZ_JBFBIK010000139.1:0-17580 GCF_040685555.1 Sphaerisporangium sp. NPDC088356 | reverse complement strand
TACGCACAAACGTTCGAGCCGCTTCCGCGCTTCATCCCCGCCCTGAAGGACGGGGCCTTCACGCTGTACCTGTTGGTAAGGCACCGGTGCCGGTTGGGAGGGCGTCCGCCGGGACCGTGTGCCCTGTCCGGCGCCGTCGCGCCCAGGCGTGGATTGGGCGCGGTCTCAGGTGAGCGATTCCATAGTGGCTCGTGCGCCCCCTCATTCGCCGCCGCTATCCACAGAACGGCGCTCGGATTCCTGGAGGGACGGGCACCGTCTGAGAATGGTCCCGTTCACAGACCTGGACTCACCAGATCTTGGAGGGAGATCGACATGCACCGCAACGAGGTGACGCTGGTCGGGCGGTTGTCCAGGGCGCCGAGGGGCAAGGAGTTGCCGAGCGGCGACCTGATGACGATGTGGGGCGTGGCGGTGCGCCGGCCGCTCGACCACGCGAGCGGCAAGAAGGCCGACGGCATCGCCTGCGTCACCTTCGATCCGGAGGTGAGTGCTCGCGTGGCCGGCTGGCGGGTCGACGACGTGATCAGCGTCGAAGGCGCGCTGCACCAGAGATATCGGGGCGGACCAGGCGGAGGTGCCAGCACCTACGAGGTCGAGGTCCACCGGGCGAGCAGGCTCGAGCCCGGCCGTCTGTCCCTCGCCGCCGACAAGCCCCCCAAACAGCCGACCAGACAGCCCGAAACCACCTCCCAGCAGCCTGCCACCACCATCGACCCGATCGAGCGGCCGGCCATGCGGGCCGAGCCTCCCCATGGCCCGGTCGAGGGCTTGGGCGTGCAGGTCGAGCCTCCCCGTGAACCCGTCGAGGACCTGGTCGTGCGGGCCCGACCTCCCCATGACCCCGGTCGAGAACCTTGCCACGCAGGCTGAGGCTCCCCGTGAGCGGGTCGAGCGCAGTGTGTCAGCCGGTCGTGAAGGTGCGGAGGATGAGGCCGGTGCGGGGCTTCGGGCCGAATGAGGTCGACTTGCGGGGCACCTGCTCGCCCTCGGCGGCTATGGCGAGCACGTCCTCCACGTTCAGCGGCCGTACGATCACGGCGGTGCCCGACTCGCGGCGAGCCATCTTCGCGGCGAGAGCGGGGTCGTGGTGCACGATGAGCACCGACTGCTCGTCGTCCTGGATGCCCCACACCTTGGGCAGGAGGAATTCCGACAGCACCGAGGTCACGAGCGACTTCCAGCGCGCTGATCGCGACGCGGGCATCGCGTGCTCGACCTGGACGGGGTCGGGGTCGGTCAGCAGATGGCTCGGGCCGTTCCCCGCCAGGACGAACGCCGGGCCGACCGCCGAGGCCAGCGCCTCAAGCGCCTCCTCCACGTGGGCGAAGTCGTGCACCTGCCAGGCGCCCTTCGCGCGCGCCGCCGCCTCCTGCAGAGGAAGTCCGGGGATCACCCGGTGGATCGCCTTGAGGTCGGGAGGGTAGGCCGTCGAGTCGACGAGGAGGGCGAGACCGAAGTCCCAGGGGCCGGCTCCGCGCCCTTCGGCGTGGTAGTCCCGCTGGAGGGCGAGGTAGGTGGCGTACCGGTGGTGGCCGTCGGCGATGAGCGCCTGGTGGCCGTAGAGCTCGGCCGCGACGCCGTCGAGCTCCGCCTGGTCGGTGAGCGCCCACAGGCGATGGGCGATGCCGTCGCCGGTCAGCACGTCGACCAGAGGCGACCGGGTCGCGGTCACGTCGTCGATCAGGCGAGCGGTGGACCCGCCGTTGCCTTCGTAGAGCAGGAAGATGGGCTCCAGATTGCTCTCGGTGGTTCGCATGAGCGCGAGGCGGTCGGCGACCGTGCCGGGCATGACATTCTCATGGGGGAGCACGATGCGCTTGCGGGGGTCGGAGAGGCCAAGATCTCCGATCAGACCGCGCAACAGGACACCGGGGCCGCTCTGCTCGTACACGTAGAGCGCGGGGAGGTCATCGGCGACGAGGACGCCGGAGGCGAGCCATGAGAGCAGCGTCTCGCGGGCCTCGGCGTAGCGGTGCTGGTCGGAGCCGGGAAGGATCAGCCGCACCACGTTGTTGGGGTGAGCGTCCAGGAGAGTCTGGACGTCTTCCCGCGAGATGAGGTCGTACGGTGGGGAGGTGACTGCCGCCAGATCGTCGACTGCGAAGCGCACACCGCGGAACGGGCGCAGCACCAGTCCGTCAGGCGACGGCAGTTCAGGAATGGCCATACCGGGCATGGTGCCATAAAGGCCTGAGTCGCTTAGAGACAGCCCCGACGTCGTAGCGCCGCCCGGCTCGTCAGGAAGCCGGGATTGACTTGTCGTCAGAAGGAGGCCTCGAAACATGGTGCAGGGACCGAGTGGCCAGTCTGAATCCCCCGACTACGAGCCCACCGCTCCCGCGGGTGATGTCTATGAGTGGTTTCAAAGAGGGGTCAAGCTGCTGAAAGACGGCAGCCCAGCCGCGGCGGCGGCGATTCTCGCCCGGGCCGCGGACGCCGAGCCCGACTCGCGCAGCATCCGGGAGGCCCTTGCCAGGGCGCAGTTCAACTCGCGCCGTTACGAGGAGGCCGCCGACAGTTTCCGATGGATCGTCGCGGCCAATCCGACCGAGGATTATGCGTATTTCGGTCTGGGCATGGCGCTGTGGCGCACCGGAGACATGGAGGCGGCGGAGGAGCCCCTGACCATCGCCGTGGCGATGCGGCCGGATCTGCGCGACTATGTCTCCGCACTGAAGCAGGTAAAGGCCACCTTGCGAGCGAGGCAGACATGATCCGCCTTGTGCAGCGAGTCGGCAATTTTCGCTTTTATCCGAAATAGTGGGTGCATGGAGACCGCACTGATCGACCGTTACGACACCCTGTTGCTTGATCTCGACGGGGTCGTCTACCTCGGGCGCGAGGCGGTGAAGGGTGCCCCTGAGGCACTCACCCGCGCCCACGACACCGGCGTGCGGCTCGCCTACGTCACCAACAACGCCTCTCGCACGCCGGCCGCCATCGCCGAGCACCTGGTGTCCCTCGGCGTGCCGGCGACGCCCGACGACGTCGTGACCTCCGCCCAGGCCGCCGCCCGGCTCATCGCCGAGCGGGTGCCCCCCGGTTCCGCGGTCCTCGTGGTCGGGGGCATGGGCCTGCGCTGCGCCGTACGGGCACAGGGCCTGCGCCCGGTGACGACGGCGGCCGACTCTCCGGCGGCCGTCGTGGAGGGCATCTCGCCTGATCTCTCTTACGCCCTGCTGTGCGAGGGCGCGCTAGCCGTACGGCAGGGAGCCTGGTTCGTCGCGGCCAACCTGGACACGACGATGCCGACGAACCGCGGCGTGCTGCCAGGCAACGGGGCGCTGACCCGCGTGATCGCGACCGCCACGGGGGTCGAGCCCGTCTCGGCGGGCAAGCCCGAGCCGCCGCTGCACAGGGAGTCGATGCTCCGCACCGGGGCCACGAGGCCGCTGATCGTGGGGGACCGGCTCGACACCGACATCGAGGCGGCCACGCGGGCGGGGGTCGACAGCCTGCTCGTGCTGAGCGGGGTGTCAGGCCCGATCGACCTGCTCACGGCACCGCCCGAGCACCGCCCCACGTACATCGCCGCCGATGTGTCCGCCATCCACGAGCCGCCCGCGCCGGCAGAGGCGATCGGGGACGAGTGGTCCAGGGGCGGGTGGACCGCGCGCTGGGAGGCGCGGGGCCTGCGCCTGACGGGCGGCGGTGACCCTCTGGACGGCCTGCGCGCCGCGTGCGCCGCCGCCTGGGCCCATGCGGGCGACGGGCGTGCGGACGAGGACGCGCTCAAACAGGCACTGGAGACCCTGAAGCTCTGAGGGCGTCACAAGCCGGCGGAGAAGGCTCAGAGCGAATCCGCCGGTGGGGTGGCTCAGAGACAGGCCGGTAGGGCCGCTCAGAGAGAGGCCGCCGGTGGAGCGGCTCATGGAAGCCGCCGTAGGGGGACTCAGAGAGTGCCGGTGGGGCGGTTCAGAGGAGCTTGCGCAGGCGCAGCAGGTCTCCCAGGCTGGCGTCGATCTTCACGCGTCCACCGAGCAGGGCCCGCGCCATGTCGAGCTCGCCGTTCACCATGGAGAGCAGGTCGTCGCTGGAGATCCGGATGCGCACCTCGGCCGGGCGCCCGTCGACCGGGGGGACCTCGGTGAACGTCTGGAGACCATCGTGGTTGATCCTGCCGAAGAACGTCACGTCAAGGTCGGTGATCCGGCAGCTGATGCTCCTGTCCACCACGTGCTTCGAACGAGTCGCCTGATCAAGCTCGCCGAACTGCTCGGCAAGCTTGTCCAGCGCCGTCCGGCACTCGTCGACGGTCGCCATGCGTCGTATCCCTTCTCATCCGCCGAAGCTCCTCTGACCTACGGAAGGTAGCGTTTCACTTGAGTACTACGCGAAATCCGGCGCGCGGGCGCGGCCTGGGAGAGAAGAGCATCGCACGGGTGACAGCTTCGGATACGGTCAGGGGCAACGGCCATCGCGTAGGCGGCGGTCACCTGGCGCGCGATCACACCATCATGGCCGCGATCGAAGCCGTGACCAAGGGCGACACCGCGACTCCGCGGTACACGGCGGCGGTGCGCCGTCATGATCACGACGCAGGCGGGTGGAAAGAGCGGATGACGGAGAGCGGCGAGGTTCGGGTGGTGGCTGCCCTGACCCGGCTGAGCGGCCTCGGCGACCTCCCCGTGCGTGAGCACGTCGCGGTCTTCGAGGAAGTCCTGAGCGGGCTTGAGGCGACCCTCGCCTCGGTGGGCGACGCGTCCGCCACCACGGGCGACGCGTCCTCCCCTGCGAGTGGCGTGCCGGCCCCTGCGAGTGGCGTGCCTGCCGCTCGGAGCGGGGTGTCCGCCGCTTGGAGTGGCGTGTCCGCCTCCCCGGGGGACGGCCGCAGGTGAGCCACCGGCGTCACGCGATCTCGCGGAGCGTCCCGAGGGGGGCGCGGTGAGCCGCCGCATCCGTCTCGACAGCGAGCTGGTCCGGCGCGGCCTGGCACGCTCCCGCGAGCAGGCCGCCGACCTCATCACCGGCGGCCGGGTCAGCGTCGGCGGACGCACGGCGGCCAAGGCGGCCACCCAGGTCGACACGGCCTCGGCCATCGTCGTCGCCGAGGCCGCCGAGGGCCCCGATTACGTCTCGCGGGGCGCCCACAAGCTCCTCGGCGCGATCGAGGCGTTCGGGCCGCGCGGGCTGGGCGTCGAGGGACGCCGCTGCCTGGACGCGGGGGCCTCGACCGGCGGGTTCACCGATGTGCTGCTCCGCGCGGGCGTGGCCCACGTGCTCGCGGTCGACGTCGGGTACGGCCAGCTCGCCTGGCCGCTGCGCACCGACGAGCGGGTCACCGTGATGGAGCGGGTCAACGTCCGCGACCTCACCCCCGAGATGGTGGGCGAGCCGCCCACCCTGGTCGTCGGCGACCTGTCGTTCATCTCCCTGCGCCTGGTGCTGCCCGCCCTGACGGCCTGCGCGGCCCCCGAGGCCGACTTCGTGATGCTGGTAAAGCCGCAGTTCGAGGTGGGCAAGGAGCGGGTGGGCGCGGGCGGGGTCGTCCGAGACCCGGTGCTGCGCGCCGGAGCCGTCCGTGACGTCGCGCGGGCGGCGTCCGAGCTCGGCCTTGCGGTGCGCGGGGTGACGGCGAGCCCGCTGCCCGGCCCGTCGGGCAACGTCGAGTACCTCATCTGGCTCGGGAAGGGCCCCGGGCCGGAGCCGGTGGCCGATCTCGACACCGAGATCGAGCGTGCCGTCGCGGAAGGTCCCCAGTAGTGCGCGGAGTGCCCGCCGGACGAGCGGAGTGACCATGGACAACAGCGCGAAGCGCACGGTGCTGATCACCGCCCACACCGGGCGCGAGCCCGCGGTCGACAGCGCGCGGCTGGTGATCCAGCGGTTCCTGGAGGAGGGCTTCACGGTCCGGGTCATGGAGCCGGAGGCCGAGGAGATCGGTGTCCCGGGAGTCGACGTCGTGCCGGCGGGCTCCGCCGCCGCGGAGGACGCCGAGGTGCTCATGGTGCTGGGCGGTGACGGCACGCTGCTGCGAGCCGCCGAGCTGGCCCGTCCCGCGCGCACCCCCCTGCTCGGGGTCAACCTCGGCCACGTGGGCTTCCTCGCGGAGGCCGAGATGGCCGACCTCGCCGAGGCCGTCGACCGCGTGGTGACCGGCAGGTACACCGTCGAGGAGCGCATGACCATCGACGTGAGGGTCCGGGCCAACGGCGAGACGCTGGCGTCCACCTGGGCCCTGAACGAGGCGAGCGTCGAGAAGCGCGACCGCATGCTGGAGGTCGTCGCCGAGATCGACGGCAGGCCGCTGTCCCGTTGGGGGTGCGACGGTGTGATCTGCGCCACCCCGACCGGTTCGACGGCCTACGCGTTCTCCGCGGGCGGCCCGGTCGTCTGGCCCGAGGTGGAGGCGCTGCTGCTGGTGCCCAACAGCGCCCACGCGCTCTTCGCGCGCCCCCTGGTGGTGTCCCCGAGGTCGACGATCGCCGTGGAGCTCCTGCCGGGCACGCCGGGCGGTGTGCTGTGGTGCGACGGCCGGCGGCGGTTCGACCTCCCGCCGGGCGTGCGGGTCGAGATGCGGCGCGCCGACCTTCCCGTACGGCTGGCGCGGCTGCACGACGCCGACACGACCGGAGCGCCCTTCACCGACCGGCTCGTCGCCAAGTTCGACCTTCCCGTCCAGGGGTGGCGCGGGCGCGTGCGCCCCTAGCCAGGAGGCGTGCGCGACCTTGGCCGAGGCCGCGCGAACGACCCGGTCCGGGGCGTTGACGACCCCAGTCATCGAAAACCTTGGCGATTTCCGCGTAGGATCGACCCGCACGGAGAGGTGACCGAGCCAAGCCCCACACGGTCCGGCGAGGTGTGCCCGATCGGAGGCAGCGCGGCGAAACGGCGGGAGGGACCCAGTGCGGCCACGGGTCGATGAGGTCCGGATCAAAGGGCTCGGGGTGATCGATGAGGCTGTTCTGAAGCTCTCATCGGGTTTCACCGTCGTCACGGGCGAGACCGGCGCGGGCAAGACGATGGTGGTGACCGGGCTCGGCCTGCTGTTCGGCGGCCGGGCCGATCCCGCGCGCGTCCGTCCCGGCGCCGAGCGCGCCACGGTCGAGGGCACGCTGGTCGTCGAGGCAGGGGGCCGCGTCGCCCAGCAGGTGGAGGACGCCGGCGGCGCCATCGAGGACGGCGAGCTCATCATCGCGAGGAGTGTCTCCAGCGAGGGCCGCTCGCGCGCGTGGCTGGGCGGCAGGTCCGTCCCGGTCGGCACACTCACCTACCTCGCCGAGGACCTCGTCGCCGTCCACGGCCAGATGGACCAGCAGCGGTTGCTCCAGCCCGCCCGCCAGCGCGCCGCCCTCGACCGCTACGCCGGCGAGGAGCTGGTAAAGCCGCTGCGCGCCTACACCCAGGCTTACAAGCGCCACAAGGAAGTCAGCCAGACCCTCGAAGAGCTCACCACCCGGGCCCGCGAGCGGGCGCAGGAGGCCGACCACCTCCGCTTCGGCCTGGAGGAGATCGAGAAGGCCGATCCCAAGCCGGGTGAGGAACTTGAGCTCAAGCAGGAGGAGGAGCGCCTCGCGCACGCCGACTCCCTGAAGACCGCTGCCGTCGACGCCCACACCGCCCTGCTCGGCGACCCCATGGGAAGCCTCCAGAGCGCGCAGGACGCCGTGTCGCTGCTCGGGCAGGCGCGTGCGGCCGTCGAGGCGGTCAGGTCGTACGACACGACGCTGTCCGCCATCGGCGACCGGCTCGCCGAGGCGGGCTATCTGGTGTCAGACGTGGCCACCGAGCTCGCCGCCTACTCCGAGTCCGTCGACGCCGACCCTTCCAGGCTGGCCGCCGTGCAGGAGCGCCGCGCGATGGTGAACGGCCTGGTCAGGAAGTACGGCGGGGACACCGCGGCGGTCCTGGCCTGGGCAAGGGAGGCCGCCGCCCGGGTGACCGAGCTTGAGGGCGACGACGACCGCATCGCCGAGCTCACGCGCGAGCACGAGGAGCTCCTCACGCGGCTCACCGAGCTCGCGGCCGAGGTGACCGGCATCCGCACGGCCGCCGCCGAGCGTTTCGGCGAGGCCGTCACCGCCGAGCTGACCGCGCTCGCCATGCCCCACGCCAAGGTGGTCGTGGTGCTCACGCCGAGCGGCCAGTTCGGTCCCGACGGGGCCGACGAGATCGAGCTGCGCATGATGTCCCATCCGGGGGCCCCGGCGCTGCCGCTCAACAAGGGCGCCTCCGGGGGTGAGCTCAGCCGGGTCATGCTGGCCATCGAGGTCGTCTTCGCCGGCGCCGACCCGGTGCCCACCTTCGTGTTCGACGAGGTCGACGCGGGCGTGGGCGGCAAGGCGGCGGTGGAGATCGGGCGGCGCCTCGCCCGCCTGGCCCGCACGGCGCAGGTGATCGTCGTGACCCACCTGCCGCAGGTCGCGGCCTTCGCCGACCAGCACCTGGTCGTCGAGAAGGCCAGTGACGGCCGCGTGGTCCGCAGCGGCGTCACCGCGCTCGACCGGGAGGCCAGGGCGAGGGAGCTGTCGCGCATGCTGGCCGGTCTCGAAGATTCCGAGCTCGGCCGGGCGCACGCCGAGGAGCTGCTGTCGATCGCCGCGGCGGACAAGGCGGCAAGCTGAGCTCAGGCCCAGATGCCCCTGCTCGGGGGGCATGCGGAGGGGACTCACCGGGGTCGCGAGGGCCCGTGGTCGCGCGCTACGTGCCCGCCCCCCCAGCGACAGTGACAAAACTGACACGCCATGATGCGGGCACATCTTGGTCGCACGCTCTGGCAGGATGGTTCGTGATGAAGGTGCCGACCTTTAAGGTTCAGGGCCTCCGCCGCAGGAAGGTGTCAGACCTTCCCGGGGTGACGGCAGTGGCGAGGATCGACCGGCGGACCAAGAGGCTGACCAAGCGCCTCAGGCCCGGGGAAATCGCGATCATCGATCACGTCGACGTCGACCGGGTGAGCGCGGAGGCTCTTGTCGCGTGCGGTGTTTCGGTCGTGGTGAACATCGCGGCCAGCATCAGTGGGCGCTACCCGAACCTCGGCCCGCAGATCCTGGTCAACGCCGGGGTGACGCTCGTCGACGGCTCCACCCCCGAGATCTTCGACCGCGTGCGCGACGGTGACGTGGTGCGCGTCCACGACGGGGAGATCTACCTCGACGAGGAGCTCGTCGGCAAGGGCGAGGCGGTCACGGCCGAGACCATCGAGGCCGCCATGACCGAGGCGCGGGCGGGCCTGTCGATCCAGATCGAAGACTTCGCCATGAACACCATGGAGTACATCCGCCGCGAGCGCGACCTGCTCATCGACGGCGTCGGGGTGCCCGACATCCGCACCTCGATGGAGGGCAGGCACGTCCTCGTCGTGGTGCGCGGCTACCACTACAAGGAGGACATCGCCACCCTCCGCTCCTACATCAGGGAGTACCGCCCGATCCTGATCGGCGTGGACGGCGGCGCCGACGCCCTGATGGAGGCCGGCTACCTGCCCGATCTCATCGTGGGCGACTTCGACTCGGTCTCCGAGCGCGCGCTCTGCTGCGGCGCCGAGCTGGTCGTGCACGCCTACCGTGACGGCCGGGCGCCGGGGCTCGAGCGGGTGCAGCAGCTCGGCCAGCAGGCGGTGATCTTCCCCGCCGCCGGCACCAGCGAGGACATCGCGATCCTGCTCGCCGACGAGAAGGGTGCGAGCCTGATCGTGGCGGTCGGCACGCACGGCACGCTGGTGGAGTTCCTCGACAAGGGCCGGTCGGGCATGGCGAGCACCTTCCTGACCCGGCTGCGGGTCGGCGGCAAGCTCGTGGAGGCCAAGGGCGTGAGCAGGCTCTACCGCAGCCGCATCTCCATCGGCTCTCTGCTGCTGCTCGTGGCCACCGCTCTTTTCACCGTGGGCGTGGTCCTGTGGTTCTCGCCGATGGGCAAGGTCTGGCTGAACGGACTTCGGGACGCCTGGAACGGTTTCATCTTCTGGTTGGTCGGGCTCTTCTCTTGATCGATTTTCGCTATCACCTCGTCTCCATCGTCGCGATCTTCCTCGCGCTGGCCGTGGGCATCGTGCTCGGCAGCACGGTCCTGAACGCCCCGCTGGTCGCGTCCACCGAGAAGATCACCGCGCAGCTGCGCGCCAACAACAACGAGCTGCACTCGCAGCTGACCGACCTGCAGTCGCGCGGCGAGGCCGGCGACACCTTCGTCGCCGACCGGCTCCCGCAGCTCGTGCAGGCGGTCCTGACCGGCGAGCGCGTCGTGATCGTGGAGGCGCCCGGAGCCGACTCCAAGCTCCGCGAGCCGCTCCAGCAGGTGCTCACGCAGGCCGGGGCCACGGTGAGCGGGCGGGTCACGATCACCGAGAAGTTCCTCAACGCCGACCAGGCGAGGGTGATCGACCAGCTCGCGACCACGGCCAAGCCCACCGCCCTGGCCTTCGCCCCGGACGCCACCCCGTACCAGAAGGCCGCGGCGGTGCTCGCGAGCGCCATCGTGACCGCCGACAAGACGCAGGCCGACAAGGAGAACCCCTCGGCCGCGGGGGTGCTCGACTCCTTCGAGAACGGTGGCCTGGTGACCCTCGACGGCGACCCGGGCAGGCGCGCGACGCTCGCCCTCATGGTGGCGCCCGCTACCCCCTACGAGGGGGAGACCGCCGAGGCGCAGACCGCCGCCGTCGTCTCGCTGGCCGCGGGTCTCGACGACGCCGGCGAGGGCACCGTCGTCGCCGGGGCGGTTCCGACCTCGACCGCCGCGGGCGTCATCGCCGCGCTGCGCGCCGACAGCGACGTGTCGGCGAAGGTCTCCACCGTCGACAACATCAATATGGCCTTCGGCCAGGCCGTGGTGGTCTACTCTCTGCGGGAGCAGGTGGGCGGGGACACCGGGCAGTACGGCCTCGGCTCCGACGCCACGGCCGCGGAGCCGTCCCCCTCGCCCACGCCCACCCCCACGGGGGCCGCGGGCGGCTGACCTGCCCCTGACGACCACGCTCCCCGGCCTCACGCCGGGCGCTCCTGACGAAGAGGGATCTGCTGTGGCCCATCGCTCCTGGCTCGGCGCCCTGGCGGGCGCGGCCCTCGGCGCCGTCGCGGCCCGCGCGGCCTACGCCGCGTTCACCCGCCGCCCGCCGATCGGCGACGAGAAGACCTGGACGCGCACCAACCATCGCGGCGAGCCGATCACCCTGCTCGAAGGTCCCGCCTTCGTCGCCGGGGCGGGAGTGGCCGCCGCCCTCGCTCCGGGCCTGCCCGCACGGGCGCGCGCCGCCGCGGTGCTCGCGTGCGCGGGCAGCGGCGCGCTCGGCGCGTACGACGACCTGCACGGGGCCGCCTCCTCCAAGGGCTTCAAGGGGCACCTGACGGCGCTGGCACGTGGCGAGGTGACCAGCGGCGCGGTGAAGATCCTCGGCATCGGGGCGGCGGGCCTGGCCGCCGCCGCGCTCCTGCCCCGTGACCCTGGCGACTCCGGGCGGGGGCCCGTGGCCTGGTCGGTGGACACCCTGCTCAACGGCGCCCTGATCGCCGCGAGCGCCAACCTGGCGAACCTTTTCGACCTTCGTCCCGGCCGCGCCATCAAGGTCGGCCTGCTGACCGGCGCACCCCTGCTGGCCGCGTCCCTGACGAAGGGCACCCCGGCGGGCGCCGCCCTCACCGCCGTGCCGATCGGCGCGGGAGTCGCCCTGCTGCCGGAGGACCTGGGCGAGCGGGCGATGCTCGGAGACGCGGGGGCCAACGCGCTCGGCGCGCTGCTCGGGGTCGCCGCGGTCACGGGGCTCCGGCGCCCTTCCCGCCTCGCCGTGCTCGGAACGGTGGCGGCGCTCACCGCCGCGTCCGAGAAGGTGAGCTTCACCAAGGTCATCGCCGGCAGCCCGGCGCTCCACCGTCTCGACATGCTGGGCCGCCGCCCCGCATGACCGTACCGGCATGATCAAACGGGTGGGTCAGGGCGTCGCCGCGGCGGCGGTCCTGATCGGGTTCATCACGATCCTGGCGCGGGTCGTCGGCTTCGCCAAGCAGTTGGTGCTCGCCCGTACCGTCGGCACGAACTGCCTGGCCACGGCCTACTTCACGGCCAACCAGGTGCCGAACATCGTCTTCGAGGTCGTCGTGGGCGGCGCGCTGGCCGGCATGGTCGTCCCCGTGCTCGCCGGAGCGGCGTCCCGTTCCCTCACCCCGGACACCGGCGTGCGCGTACGGGCGGGGGGTGCTCCGGCGGACTCCGGTGAGAGCGCCGCCGAGTCGGTGCGGGCCCGGGACGAGGTCGGGGTGATCACCTCGGCCCTGCTGACCTGGGTTCTGGTCCTGCTGGTGCCGCTGAGCGTCGTCACCGTGCTCGCCGCCCACCCTGTGATCGAGCTGTTCGCCGGTGAGGTGAAGGGATGCGCCACCGGGGATCTCACGGCCGTGGCCACCCGGATGCTGGCCGTCTTCGCGCCGCAGATCCCGCTGTACGGCCTGGCGGTGGTGCTGTACGGCGTGCTGCAGGCCCATCGGCGGTTCACCGGCCCGGCCGTGGCCCCGCTGGTGTCCAGCCTGGTGGTGGTCTTCGCTTACCTCGCCTTCGTGCCGCTCAGCGAGGGAGTCAAGGACCCCCTGTCGGCCGTGCCGCGCCCCGCCGAGCTCGCCCTGTCGGTGGGCACGACGCTGGGCGTCCTCGCGCTGGTGGTGGCCGTGATCGGGCCCTCCTCCCGGCTCGGGCTCCGGCTGAGGCCCACCCTGCGCTTCCCCGAGGGCGTCGCCGTGCGCGTCCGCCGCTTGGCCGTGGCGGGGCTGAGCGCCCTGGTCGCGCAGCAGGCGGCCATGGCCCTGGTGGTCTGGCTCGCCAACCGCCAGGTCGGGGCGGGCGGGCTGGCCGGCTACAACTACGCGTGGGCGATCTACCAGGTGCCCTACGCCGTGCTCGCGGTGCCCATCGCCACGAGCGTGTTCCCCGCGCTCTCCGCGCGCGCCGAGCGCGGGGACGGGGACGGCTTCGCGGCCCTGTCCGCGCAGACGACCCGGGCCGTCGTGCTGGTCTCCGGGCTCGCCGCCGGCGCGCTCGCGGCCGTCGCGGCCCCGGTGGCGGCGGTGTTCGTCGAAGGCATGGCCAGCGACGTCTCGGCCGGGCAGCTCGCCAGGTCCATCGCCCTCTTCGCGCCGGGGCTGATCGGGTACGGGCTGATCGCCCACCTGAGCCGTGTGCTGTACGCGGCGGGGAAGGGCAGGGCGGCGGCCGCCGGCATGGTGACCGGCTGGCTGGTGGTCATGGTGGCGCAGACCGCCTTCGTGCTGGCGTTCCCCGGCCCGTGGAAGCTTGGAGGGCTGGCCCTCGGCAGCGCGGCCGGCATGACCGCCGGAGGGGCGCTGCTGCTGGCGGCGGTCGCCCGCACGCGGGGCTCCGCGGCGCTTGCGGGCGTCGTGCGCGCATCGCTCGCCGCCGTGCTGGGAGGCGGCGCGGGGTTCCTCGCGGGCCTTCTGATCATCTCGCGCCTGAGCGTCCACGGGCCGGTTGCCAACGTGGGCGTGGCCGCGCTGGCCGGGCTCGCGGCCGTGACGGTCTCCTTGGCCGTGGTGCTCGTGATGGACAGGCGCGACCTGGCCTCGGTGCTCTCCCGCGTGCGCGGGAGGGGCACCGATCAAGGACGGCAGGCCGACGCCGATGCCGGGGGCATCGTGGCAGCCGGTGAGGCGGGGCGGGTCGTGGACGGGCGGCGGGAAGGGAATGATGGCGATGGCTGAGGCGGCGGGGCGCGTGGTCCTGGTGCTCGGCACCAGCGCGGGCGGGGTGGGCCGGCACGTACGGATGCTGGCCGGGGGGCTGGCCCGCGACGGGCGCCAGGTCGTCGTGGCGGGTCCCGCGAGCACGGACGAGGCGTTCGGGTTCGCCGGGGTCGCCCGTTTCGTGGAGGTCCCCATCTCCGACCGGCCGCGCCCCCTGAGTGACGTGCGCGCGGTTGAGCGCCTGAGGAGGGTGACGTCCAGGGCGGACGTCGTCCACGCCCATGGGCTGCGCGCCGGAGCGCTGGCCGCGCTCGCCCTCGCGGGGCGCCGTACCCGCCTGGTGGTCACCCTGCACAACGCCCTCACCGCGACGGGGGCGATTGGCGCGATATATGGGGTTTTAGAGCGCATTGTCGCGAAAAAAGCTGATCTGCTGTTGGTCGTCGCGCCTGATCTGGGGGAGCGGATGCGCGCCCGGGGTGCGCGGAGCGTCGCGGACGCCGTCGTCCCCGCGCCACCTCTCGCTCCGCCACGGAGAACGGTCGAGGAGGTCCGCGCCGAGCTGGAGCCGGGGGACCGCCCGATCTTGCTGACGATCGCCCGGCTGGCCCAGCAGAAGGGCCTGGAGACGCTGCTGGACGCCGCGCGGGGCCCGTACCCCGGCCCCGGCCCGCTGTTCGTGGTCGCAGGGGAGGGGCCGCTGCGCGGCGGGCTCCAGGAGCGGGTCGACGCGGAAGAGCTGCCCGTCCGGCTGCTGGGCGACCGTGCCGACGTGGCCGACCTGCTCCAGGCGGCCGGGGCTCTGCTCGTGCCGAGCCGGTGGGAGGGGCAGCCGCTGAACGTGCAGGAGGCGCTCCGCGCGGGCACGCCGATCATCGCGACGGCCGTCGGGGGCATCCCAGGCATGGTGGGCGACGCCGCCCTGCTGGTGCCGCCGGGAGACGCGGAGGCCCTGCGGCGCGAGATCGCGAGGCTGCTGGCCGACCCGGGTCTGGCCGGTCGTCTCTCCGCCGCCGCGGCGGCGCGTCCGCTGCCGGACGAGGAGGCCGCGCTCCGTGCGGTCCGCGAGGCGTACTGGGCGCTCCCGGACACCGAACCCCCGGTGCCGTTCAAAGGCTGATTAGGTAAGGCTTATGTGCTCGCCTATACTCCTCGTCTGAGGGGGGGAGTATCCCTTCGCGACAGCCTCGTCATCACGGTACGTCCCTTACGGCGTGCCCGGGGCTGCCGGTCCGAGGCCTCAAGGCGCGGGCGGGAGAGACCTCCGGCACTTTGACGCGGGCCGGAGGTTTGTCTTGGACGTATCCGTGTGGGCATGGGCGGCGGTCATCGGCGGGTTGCTGGTGGTTCTGGCCGTAGACCTGTGGATTGTCGACAGGGGCGAGCCCCGCGAGTTCTCGATGCGCCAGGCCGGATTCTGGGTCGGCTTCTACGTCGGGCTGGCGGTGTTGTTCGGGGCCGGGCTGCTCGCCGTCGAGGGCATGGGCAAGGCCGGTGAGTTCTTCGCCGGTTATCTCACTGAATACAGTTTGAGCGTCGACAACCTGTTCGTGTTCTACATCATCATGGGCCGGTTCGCGGTTCCCAAGATCTACCAGCACAAGGTTCTTCTCGTCGGCGTGCTGATGGCCCTGGTGATGCGCGGCATCTTCATCGTCGTGGGCGCCGCCGCCCTGGAGCGTTTCAGCTGGTTGTTCTACGTATTCGGCGCCTTCCTCATCTACACCGCGGTCAACATGCTGCGCGGTCAGGATGAGGAGGAGTTCAAGGAGAACCTCCTGCTGCGGTGGGTGCGCCGGATCTTCCCGACCACCGACGGCTTCGTCGGCTCCAAGATCACCGCCCGGGTGGGCGGGCGCCGCATGGTGACCCCCATGCTGATCGTGATGATCGCCATCGGCACCACCGACCTGCTGTTCGCCCTCGACTCGATTCCGGCGATCTTCGGCCTCACCAAGGACGCGTTCATCGTGTTCACCGCCAACGCGTTCGCCCTGATGGGGCTGCGTCAGCTGTACTTCCTGCTTGGTGGTCTGCTGCAGCGGTTGGTCTACATCAGCTACGGTCTGTCGTTCATTTTGGGCTTCATCGGGGTTAAGCTCGTCCTGGAGGCCTTGCACACCACCAGTGGTGTCTCCTGGGCGCCGGAAGTGCCGATCTGGGTCTCCCTCTCGGTCATCGGCGTCACGATGGTGGTAACCACCGTGGCCAGCCTGATCAAGGCCAGGCGCGACAAGAAGGCCGGCGAAGCCACCGCCCCCGCGAAGGTGTCCCAGGGGTAGTGAATTGGTGCTTGAAGCGATTTGCTTGTCTCGTATTGCTATGTAACGGCGACGGGATGGGTAACATTCGGCGACAAGTCACAATCCGGTCTCTGGCCGCAAACATCACCAAAGGTTCCCCGTGTCCAACGATTCGCCAAGCCACAGTCGCCGCCGGGTACGGCTGGCACGTGGCGTTTCCCCCTGGCTGGCCCCTACGGTCGCCGCCGCCGTGCTCTCGGCGGCGCTGGCCCGGCGGTCCCGCCCGTGGGTGCTCGCGGCGGCTCCGCTGACCGCTCTCACAGGCGCCATGCTGTGGTTCTTCCGCGATCCTGACCGCGACCCCGGCGCCGGACTGGTGCTCAGCCCGGCCGATGGGGTGGTCCAGAGCATCGACCCCCAGCCGGACGGCCGTACGCGCGTCGCGATCTTCATGAGCCCGCTGAACGTCCACGTGAACCGCGCCCCGCTCGACGGCACGGTCACCTCGACGCGGCATGTGGCGGGCGGGTTCAAGCCCGCGTTCAACAAGGACAGCGACCAGAACGAGCGGGTCGTCTGGCACTTCGACACGGCACTGGGCGACATCGAGCTCGTGCAGATCGCCGGAGCGGTGGCGCGCCGCATCGTCCCCTACATCGGCGCGGGTGCCAAGGTCTCTCGAGGCGAGCGGATCGGGCTGATCCGCTTCGGCTCGCGGGTGGACATCTACCTTCCAGAAGGGATCGCCCCAGCGGTGACCGTTGGGCAGCGGACGACGGCAGGAGTGACTCGCATTGACCACGGCTGACGCAGGCTGGTCCATGGAGGGCGTGGACGAGGACGAAGAACCACGGGGGCCCGTCGGGAAGGCGTTCCGGCTCTCCGCCGCGGACTCGCTCTCCCTGGGCAACGCGATCTGCGGCTTCATGGCCGTCTGCGTGCTGGCGTGGTCGGCGATCGCCCAGCTCCAGCAGTCGCGCGAGTTCCATCCCGACCCGCGCTACTTCGCCACCGCCGTGGTGCTGCTGCTGATCGGCGCCACCTGCGACCTGTTCGACGGCCTGGTTGCCAGGAAGTTCCGGGCCTCGGCCATGGGCGCCGAGCTCGACAACCTGGCCGACGTGATCAGCTTCGGCTTCGCCCCCGCCTTCATGGTGGTGGCCTGGGCGGGCTTCTCCCAGAAGCTCCCGCTGTGGCTGGTGCTCTGCGCCGCCGTCTCCGTCCTCGCGGCGGGTGTCGTACGGCTGGCGCGTTTCGCCTGCGTGAAGACCAAGAGCGGCGACTTCATGGGCCTGCCCATCCCCATGGGCGCGATGACCGTGGTGTCGATCGTGCTGCTGTTCGAGCCGTCGTACTTCACGGTGATCGGGGTCTTCGCGGTGGCCTGGCTCATGGTCAGCCGCATCGAGTACCCCAAGCCGAAGGGCAACCTGGCGGCGGTCGTGCTGGCCTGGATCATGGTCAACGTCGCCTGCCTCACCATCTGGGCGGCCGACCTCACGGGCGGCGACCTGCTGATCCAGATCGGCGCCTCCATGCAGATCGCGCTGGTGTCCGCGATCCCGCTGCGTGTGCTGATGTTCAAGCGCGAGCAGCGCAAGGAGCGTAAGGAGACCGAGAGCGTCGTCCGGTGACCTTGTCATAGCTCGCGGAACGGGCCGGGTGGCACCCGGGGGCCGGGCCGGTGCCGGTCGGCAGAGCCCACCTCA